>CAZIHJ010000053.1:0-21462 GCA_964538485.1 uncultured Chitinophagales bacterium
CGCCACGGACTATGAGGGTCAGTTCGTCCTCACCGCAGCATACGCAGGTCTGTAAGATCGCGTTGTTGTAGAGTTCTTGGAAATACGAGAATCAGGAAGGGGTTGTCTGCGTTGTCGCAGCGAGACTGCGCAGGCAATCCCTTCTGTATACTGGAGAGGCACAATGGGCTGGGGGAAAAAATCAAAAAAGTTGTGATCCACGTCGCAAATCGAAACCTGATGAATCGTATTATTTCCTTCAGACCAGCCTGTGCTGTACTACTTCTTGTTGTCTCCTTTCTTGCATCATCTTACGCTGGCGTTACTGTGTATCCGACGGAAGTATTTGTCAAGCCACCGAATCGTTCATCGCCGGTGGTTGTGACAAATCCTTCTGATCGTGAAGTTGAAGTCTGGATAGCGTTTGAATACACCTATCCCGTTGGATTCGACACGGGCTCCGTGGTGTTTGCAACTCCCGAACCGAACGATCCTGATGAGCCCTCGTCTGCGGCCTGGGTCCGTGCCATTCCCCAACGTTTCACTTTGAAGGCCCAGGAATCACAAGTTGTTCGTGTGTATGGTTCTCCACCGCCAGGGCTGCGCAGTGGTGAGTATTGGGCCAGAATTGTGGTGAGTTCCAAAGAGCGAAAACCGGCTGCCGCCCGTGGTGATCAACCCAAAATGGGTATGGACCTGATTACGCAGACCATCATACCGTTCCATTACCGTTCCGGGCCAACAACGACCGGCATCAGTATTCGTGAAGCGAGTGCGTACGCAATGGGAAGAGGGATTCGCCTGAATGTCACCCTTGATAGAACAGGTAACGCGTCGTTCTGGGGGAGAATGACTGCCCGACTTGTCGGTTCTGACGGTCGGTTGGTCCGAACAAAGGAATACCGGATTGTGGTGTATAAGACGTTTACCTATAAAGCCGACTTTGATGTTTCCGGGGAACCGCCGGGCCAGTACACTCTCGAACTTGCATTCGACAACAAGCATCCCGGACTGAAACCGGAGTTCCGCATTCCTACAGCCCCGGTTGTGCAGCGAATACCGGTGGTTGTTCCGTAGGAAGTCGTGGGGGGTAGAGTACGGATGAATGTTTTTGAACCAGCATAAAGAGTTGATATGTGGGGAGCACACAACAGTTCAACGATAGGACGTATGAAGTACTACCGCAACAGTCTTGCATTGATCGTGGTGTGCATGAGTTTTGCGTCCAGCCTTGTCGCGCAAACCCCTGTAGTTGATGACGCCCCCGCGCAGGAAACTGTCCCGATTGCATTTGAAGTAAAACGTGTCGGCTCGGTCGAAGTCATCAGTCTCCAGCGTGACAATCAGGTGTATTTGCCGGTCACCCGTGTGTTTGAGTTTCTCCGGATCAAGCACGAGTATGATCCTGTTGTCGGTCGCATTACCGGTTTCCTCGTCACCGTTGATACACCGTATGTTATTGATGCTACCAACGGCCGCCTGGTAGTTGGCAAACGTTCGATGGCGCTCTTGCCGGGTGATTACGCTGTGCGCGACAATGATGTGTACCTCCGCGTCGAGTTATTCGACAGGTTGTTCGGTTTGCCGATTGTGTACAAGCCGCGCCAGTTGAGTGCTTCGCTCACCACCAACCTTGCACTCCCGATTTTTCTTGATCAACGCCTCCGAAGACTTGAGAACGAGCTTGCCCTGAGGCGCGATCGCCCCCTTCCCGAGGCGTCATTTGGCCGTCCCATGTCGTTCATTGACGGTGTTCGACTCGACTACAGTCTTCGCCAGAACCTTTCGTCCACCTCCAATCCATCACGATCGTTCTTTACGCGTTTCACCGGCCATCTTCTTGGTGGTGACGTGGAGGCACGATTCAATGGGAGTATTACACCCGATCCCAGGATTCAACAAACCAGGGCGCGGTGGCGATTCGTCCCTCAGAAACCGACGTCGGCACTGCGGCAGATTACCGTTGGCGACTTTATCACCTCGGGGATTCTCTCGCGTCAGATATACGGCGTGGAAGTCTCCAACCGGCCTCCCTATCCCCGCACACTGTTTGCCGAAGACACATTCTTTGGCGCGTCCGATCCGGCTCGCAATGTCTATTTCTATGATAACTTCCGGTTGTTTTCGGTGCAGCAAGCGGAAAGCACCGGCATCTACCGGTTTGATGCACCTCTTCGCTACGGCGTGAATTTTGTGGATATCCGTCACTACAGCGAATGGGGCGAGCCCTTCGGGGACACGTATCGTATCTTTATTCCGTCGTCGCTCGTCCCCCCGAAGGAAATAGACTACAGCGTCTCCGCCGGACGGTTGCGTGATGCCTCCGATCCGTGGTATGGAGAAATGGTCACCCAGTGGGGTGTATCGTCGCACGTCACCACCGGGGCACGTGTGGAATTTTTTGATATCGACGATCTTCCAAACAAGATCTATCCGTCGTTCAATACCATTGCGCGCATTACCGAACACATGCTCGGCGAAGTACTGTTATCGCCCAACGCGTTCTTTCGCGGGAATCTCGAATATACTCTTCCGTCGCTTGTCGGCGCTTCGTTTTCATACCAGCATTACCGCAGGAACAACCGGCTGTTTAACGCCCGCAACGCGATCAATGAAATGGTGGGAACCGTGATTCTCCCGTTTTCGGCAAACGGCGCGCGGTTCTCGTTTGATATCGGGGGGCAGCAGACGATTTTTGATCCGGGGCGCGAGCGCACTCTGCGCGCAGGTGCAAGTTTGTATGCAGGGATCTTCACGCCTCGTATTACCACGCGCATGGGCTGGTTCCATTCGTACGTTACCGAGCAGACAGACCGCACGTTCCATGAGACAGAACCGATCTTACGCGTCCGTCTTCCGGCAAATCTCTTCCTGTCGGTATCGTCGCGGTTTGATCATCTCCTCGGAGAGTTCGTCGATGCACGTATCAACGCCGTTCTTCAACCACGGCCAAATCTGCATCTGGAGTTTCTCTACGACAAGAATTTTATTCTTGCAAACGACATCATGCGCTTCCGTGTGCAGTATATACTGCCGTACATCCGGTTTACCGGATTGGTTACAAGCACAGAGCAAAGCGTCCTGTACAGCCAGACGTTGAGCGGGTCTGTCGGCGCTGCACCGCAGATCAGTGAGTTCTTTTTTGATAACAACGCGGCACGCGCAGGGTTCGGCGCCATCATCGTTTCGCCATTCCTCGATGTGAACAATAACGGCATGCGTGATGCCGGTGAGGAAGTGCTCACCTCCGCGCGATTGCGCGCATCCCGCCTCAGTGATGCCGATGGCGCTTCGTTCAATGTATTTCCCGGCGTTGGCTGGGGAACGACGCGTGCAGTGCCCTATACGGTCTACACCGTCGAAATCGACAAAACGGGTTTTGAGAACCCGCTCTGGATCCCGCGGTACAGCGTACTCGAAATCAGTGCCGCGCCCGGAAGGTTTTCGTATATCGAAATGCCTATTATCAGTGGCGGCGCGGTGCGTGGTGCCGTTCTGATTGATGACCAAACAGGAGAACCCTTCGGGGTGGAAGGCGTCCGTGTCCGGATTCGCGAAACCGTGATGCTGGAAGGAACACTGCGCGAACCGTTTGAACGTGTGGTGGAAACATTCTCCAACGGTGATTTTGAATTCCTTGCCGTTCCTCCGGGAACGTATGAGGTGTCGGTTGATCCGACGCAGTTGACACTCTCCGGACTTTCACCGAAAGAGACATCGAAAATCGTGACGGTCGAATCGGAGCGGGATGGCGACTTTGTTGAAGGTGTGAACTTTATCGTAACGGAGATTGAATGACAACAACAGCAGAAGGAGAAAGAGCAATGCTGACAACCATGATACGTCTGCTTTGTGTGTTGATGATGCTGGGAGTTATCGGGACAACAACCGGACATGCGCAGTTCTGGGAAGATGCCACATCCGGGGGAACGGCGATTGACGATCCCGATGATGATGAGGGTGATGAACTTCCGGAGTACGATGAGTCGGAATACTCCAATCTCGGTTTGCTGAGCGGTCCGGCATGGCGCTGGCAAAATCCCTATCCACAGGGAAACTCGCTTTTTGCTGTCGACGTTACAAACGCCAATAGTGCAATTCTTGTCGGTGCAATCGGTACCGTGGTACGCACAACGGATACCGGCACCACATGGGCGTCCGATCATTCACTCGGTTCTCCGATCACGCGTTTGACAGGTGTGGACTTCGTTGACTCACTGACCGGATATGTCATCGGGTTGGGTGGTGTGGTGATGAAGACAGTTGACGGAGGCGCGACCTGGACAAACATTCCTCTTGGCATAACGTTCGCATTGCATGCCGTAAAATTTGTGAATGCCGACACCGGCTGGGTGGTGGGTGCGCAAGGAACAATTCGTCGCACAACCAACGGCGGAGTGACGTGGACGTCGCAAGCAGCTCCGAGCGTCGTAAGTTTCTATGGGGTGGATTTTGTTGACACGGAACGGGGATGGATCGCTGCGGAGGACGGGAATATCTTTGCCACAACAAACCGTGGATTTACCTGGTTCTCGCAGCCATCGGGCGTGACGGAAGACCTGTATGCCGTGAGCTTTTCCAGCGCCAACCGCGGATGGGCCGTCGGCAACCAGGGACGCATGACGCGCACACTGAACGGTGGAACGACATGGTCAGCCATTCCGCCCTTCGTCGGGGTGGAACTGGACGCGATACACTTTCTGAATGATACGGTCGGGTATGCAATCGGAGGTTCCGGCACAATTCTCAAGACCGTGAACGGTGGAAGCAGTTGGGCGATTCAACCGTCGGGCACCACCGAGCCACTCTCCTGTGTACGCTTTGAAACCGAGCTGCAGGGTTGGGTGACGGGTGTAAAGGGGACGGTTCTCTTTACCAACGATGGCGGCACAACCTGGCAACTGCGCAGCGGCGGGTTCACCACCTCTTCGCGCAGTGTCTTCTTTTTCGATACGAACACCGGCTGGGTTGTGGGCGACCGCGGTTCCATGCACAAAACCACCGACGGCGGCGTTTCCTGGACGCCTCTCGCCAGCGGAGTCAGCAAGACACTGCATAGCATTGCCTTCACATCTTTGACAGACGGCATCGCGGTTGGTCAGCGTGGGAATGTCCTTCGCACCACCGATGGAGGAACAACATGGACCCCGATCCTGATCGGGACAAGCAAGAAACTCTATAGAGTGTTTTTCGTGAACTCCACGATCGGATGGATCGTTGGCCATAGCGGAAGAATCTATAAGACACTGGATGGCGGCGCTTCCTGGTCACGTATTCCCTTTGGGTCGAGTCGCACGCTGTACAGCGTATTCTTTACCGATGTTAATCGCGGCCACATAGTAGGCACGGCGGGAGAAATCTCGCAGACCACGAACGGCGGCGCGTCGTGGCGTAAGATTCTGGTCGGTACAGGCCGCTCACTCAAGTCAGTATGGTTTGCCGACAGTTTACTCGGCTTTGCCGTTGGTGCACGCGGAACAATCCTCCGGACATCCAACGCCGGTGACACATGGTTTGCCATGACTTCCGGGACCACCAAGTCCCTGGAAGGCGTGCAATTTGTGAATGTTGACACCGGTTACATTGCTGCAGAAGGCGGACGTCTTCTGCGTTCTGTTGACGGCGGATCGAGCTGGTCTGCCACGCCATCGGGTACAACACATTCGTTTACCGGACTTCACTTCCTGGATTCCGACAATGGTTGGGCCGTCGGTGCAAAGGGCGTTGTCATGAAGTTCAGCAACAGCGGACCGATTCCCTCGCTGTTCGGCGTCAAGACAAAGGCACCGGAAGTTCCCGACGGATTCGCAACACTCGAACAGAATTATCCGAATCCATTCAACCCATCCACCCGTATCCGCTTTACGCTGGAACGGGCGGCCCGTGTTTCGGTGACAGTATTTGATGTACTTGGCAAGAGTGTTGTAACACTTGCAGATAATGATTTTGTTGGTGAAGGCCGGCATGAGATTGATTTCGTCGCCGACGGACTTGCAGCGGGAGTATATTTCGTCCGCGTTGCGGTTGAGGGACTTGATGCGCCCCTGATGCGCAAGATGGTATTGTTGAAATAATGTTTTCCAACGCGCCGGATACACTCCGGCGCGTCACCACACACTACTGAACAGACTCCGTGTGAGAACTTTTCTCCTTGCCTCTGTTGTCCTGATGACCGTCGGTTCCATGACCGGCCAGACGCCTGTGGCGTCTGCCGTAGCGGACTGGACGTGGCAGAATCCGTTGCCGCAAGGGAATGATATTCATGACATTGCCACACTGGGCAACCAGGCAATGATTGCAGTGGGGGAAGTCGGGACGATTCTCCGCTCGCCGGACCGGGGCCTTACGTGGTCCATTGTCCCGCGTGACAGTGCAGCCGGGTACACCGGAACGTTGCGCTCCATCGTCGCGCCGACAACTTCCGTGTTTATGGCTGTGGGCGACTCGGGAGTTCTTCTCCGGTCGACCAACGGCGGCACTACCTGGCGTCGGCGCACATTAAGCCTGGAGCGAAACTCCCTGCGCGCGATGCATTTTATCTCCGATCAGGCGGGATGGGTGGTGGGAGATTCGGGTGAAGTGTATTTTACGGGAAACCAGGGAAACACCTGGTCACTGCAACCGACGCCTTCGAGCGAGCAGTTCAACGGTGTTCATGCGATGGCAAACGGCACAGTGTACGTCTGCGGGACGAACGGCGCAATTCTCAAATCTACGGATGCCGGTACATCATGGCTTCCTCTCGTTAATGATAATCCATCCGATCTGAACGATGTCTTTTTCCTGAATGATACACTCGGTTGGTGCGCCGGAGCGAATGGAACGTTGCTGAAAACTACCAACGGCGGCGGGCTCTGGTTCCCGCAACTCAGTCGCACAGCGCGCTCGTTATATGATGTTGTCTTCCTCACAGAAAACCGGGGATTAATCATCGGCGGGTCGAGTCTTGGCGGCGTCTACGTACGAACGGATGACGGCGGACAGAACTGGTTTGCCACGGATATCAGCGATGCGTTTACGCTCCGCAGCACGGCTTTTCACGACAGTCTTGTTGGATGGTACGCCGGCGACGCCGGAAAAATCGCTTTCACGACCGTCGGGTTGATCGGCTGGTCGCCACGGCACAGCGGTGCAGTGGATGATATTCTTGCGCTCGCTGTCGAAGACAGCAGCACAGCGCTCGCCGTCGGACAGGAGGGTGTGATTCTCGTAACCACGAACGGTGGTGTGAACTGGTTTAACCGGCCCGGAACTTCAAGCTGGTTGCGCGGCGTTACGTTTGCCGGTGGCAACAGGGCGTATGCCGTTGGCGATAATGGGACACTGCTCGCCAGCACCGACAACGGGTTTACCTGGTTCGGACAACCGAATCCCGTCCCGCAAACACTCAACGCCATTCATTCGCATGGCACCGATCGGGCCTGGGCTGTTGGCGCTTCAGGCGTGGTGGTGCGGACGACCAACAATGGACTGACGTGGGTTGCGGCTTCGATTGATTCAGCCGTGGGATTGAACGCCGTGCAATTCATTGATGACAACACCGGCTGGGTTGTTGGTATACAGGGTCGTGCATATAAAACAACCGATGGCGGAAACACCTGGTCGTTGCTGAATGTGCCGACAAATTCAACATTGCTGGCCCTGCATTTTGTATCGCCGTCAACCGGATGGGTGACTTCCGGTGCGGGTTCGGGGCGTGTATATAGAACCACCGATGGCGGCGCGACATGGAGCAGCCAGTCGACGCCGGCAAGCACGGCGTTGTACGATGTCTTCTTTGCGGATTCACTTACCGGTTATGCAACAGGTGCCGGAGGAACGATTGTCAAAACGGTGAACGGCGGCGAAGATTGGGTACAGCTTTCCGTGGTGACGCCGAATATCATCTACGGGTTCCGGCTCGTGAACGGGACAGTGGGTTGGGCTGTGGGTGGTAGTGGTACAATTCTGAGAACATATTCTGCGGGGGGCGGACCGCCGCGGCCGCCGCCTGAGGTTTCACGGGCGATCCGGTTGTTGCCACCGTTCCCGAATCCCGTAACGAAGTCCGCCGAGCCGTTGCCGATGCACACGACGATTCAGTACCGGTTGGATAAACAGGCACACGTGGTGATGCGCGTATACAACGCACTCGGCCAGCTTGTGGCAACACCGGTGGATGGCGTCGGTATTCCGAATGATGATGTGTACGAAGTACTTTTTGATACTTCGCATCTTGCTTCAGGCATGTACTTCGTTGTTCTCCGCATTGGCGATGGAGAAGATGAATACGTGCAACGATTGGTTGTTCTGCGTTAGGACAACAGGCAACTTGTCGGTAGTGCTGTGTGTTTAGTGAATTGGTAATCAGGTAAGATCATTTTCTCTTTCAAGCCGGGGAGATTTCGCCCTGTGTGCTCGACTCTTCAATAGTAAAGTGCAGTTCCATAATCCACAATAACGTAAACCGCCTGATGGGCAGGGCAGGTTTTACAGGAGGATCCCCCTATGAAACATCTATTTACTCTGTTGCTTTCGCTGTTTGTCATTGCTGGCGCGAGCTCGCAGGTTACCATTCACAACTGGAATTTTAACGTGGGAACCCCAGGAGCCGGCTCGGAGTGGCCAACAAGCATCAGTGCAACTACTGGAACCGGTATATTGACACACAATCTTGACAGCATAGTGTCTTTTACAGGGACGACTCTCAATGCTGAAGGTGGCGATGTTGCGGGTGGATGTTTTGTTCCGGTAGGAATGCCGCTTAATGGAGATACAATCTACTTTGCTGTACCGACGACAGGTTATGTTGGCATTATTCTGTCCTATGCAACTCGAGGGACAAGTACAGGGTTCACAAGCCAGGAAATCCTGTATAGTCTGGATGGAAGCACGTATATTAGTGATACAACAATTACGGGCATTACCACGTCTTTCGATATCAAGACAGTCAACCTTTCTGACATTTCGGGTGCAGATAATAATCCAAATTTCAAGATTGCAATCAGAATTGATGGAGCTTCATCTGCCGGTGGGAATAATCGTTATGACAACGTAAAGATTCAGGGCTTCTTGCCGGGAGTGAACGATGGTGATGGCACTGCAACGGTCTTGAACAACACGGGAACATTCAGCGGCAGCACAATCTTCACACGAAACACAGGCGGCCAAACGGTTCTCACGAGTGTTACCGGTGTTCCCGGCGGAACGCTTACGTCAGTACGCCTGACACTTCCGTCCGGATGGTCCGGCTTGAGCGCACCAAATGTTACACTTGGCGGCGCGTTCACGAGTCTGTCTCCCACGGTTGGCGCAACAACGATTACTCTAACTGGTACAACTCTCGGCACAACGCCGGGGACGATTCAAATCAGCGGTCTTACGAGCAACAATCCGGTTGGAGCGTTGAACAACGGCAACAGCACATGGCTTGTGGAAACAGCCAAGTCGGGGGGTACACTTACTGCAATTGCCAGTTCACCCAAATCGCATACCATCATTCCCATCGAAAACCTTAAGACCGGCGGCGTGGATGGATTTGGTAATACATCTGCTGCTGGCGATACCTCCGCAATGAATGGTAACACCGTTGCAGTTCAAGGAATTGCAACCGTTCAGAATCAGATCATCTCTTCATCAGCAGCACAAACGAGTTTCTTCATTCAACACAACGGATATGGAGTCCAGGTGTTTCGTGCAGCGGCTCCTTCGGTCACATGGGCTCGTGGCGATGATATGGTGATAAAAGGAACGATTGAAACATTTGATGGAACGACCGAGGTGGTTCCTCAGACAGGTGCCTCCCCGAATTTCTATAATCTTGGCGCCGGTGTGCTACCTGCACCTACTGTTCTTGCCAATGCAGGCGCAATCAATGAGTCGCAGGAAGGCAAGCTCGTACAAGTCAATTCTGTTACGTGGGACTTCCCCGGGTCGTCATTCAGCTCGACCGTGGGACCAGTGAACAGCTTTAGGACTTCCCCGACAGATTCGAGTACGCTGTTTTTGTCCTCTACCAATGTCATCGTGGGATCCACGATCCCGACCTCAAGTATAGCCATCGGCATCGTGTATCACCGAAAGAGCGTAGCAGCGGGGACCGTTCCGGAGCATAAACTCGCCTCTCGTGACCTTGTTGATCTCGGAAATGACCCGGCCGATGGAACAGGGACAGCTGTTATCGTTCCAGCCGGGCGCGTTGCAAATCAAGTTGCAGTTGCAGAAACGCTGACGGTAACTGGAAACGGAACCCATACATTGGGTGGCGTCAGTGTCACGATTCCTTCTTCATGGACATGGAATGGCTCGTCGTATACGCTGGCAGGTACAGGATTTTCCGGCGCGTCATCCGCAGTTACCGGCGACGGCTCCGGCGGAAATCCTTGGGTTATTACAGTGAACAGTGCCTCAGTGACAAACGTGAACACAGGCATAATTCGGATCAGTAATCTCGGCACGCCGGCAGCATTGGGCTCGACGACCTTTACAACGAAAACGCGGGGTGCTTCCGGTTCGCTCGCCAATGTTGCAGCGCAGCCAACGGTAAATATCGGCAGCGCATTTGAAGCAATTGCCTCAGGCAACTGGAGCGATCCGGCAACTTGGGCTGGGAACGCCGTCCCCACCGCTTCGGATGATGTTACGATGACAACACTTGGCGTGACGGTGACAATTGATATTGACGGTGCCGTATGCAACAACTTGACAATTACAGGTAGCGGAACCGCCTCCAATTCCGGCCCGGTACTTCAGTTTGATACAGCCGGAACGCGAAGTTTGACGGTGAACGGCAATTTGACCATCGGTGGCGGCTCCGGCGGCGGAAGCGGTGATCGTGGCGGCAGGCCAAAGTTCTGGTCCAATGGCAACAACACGGTCACGCTGACGGCAAAGAAAAATGTCACATCGACGTCAAGCAACTCACCGGCCAACGGTGATGCTGGTCTTTCGATGAACAGCGGCGTCGTGAAGCTGACCGGTGCAACAACCGATACACTTCGCTTTGGTGCGGGTATTCGCCTTGGCTCTCTTGAAATCGGTGATGGAACTAACGCGAAAACTGTTTACACCGCGATGAACACAAGCGCACGTCTTGCAATCATCAGTCTTGAAGTCAAGACGAACAGCAACTTCTGGATCGGTACTGGAACCACGACCAACGTGTTGACGGTTGGTAATGCGTTTGACGCTGGCGTTCCGTTGCTTACAGGTGGCATCACTATTGGAAGCGGTGCCAGCTTGCGTGTACAGGAATCCACCGCCGGTTTTGTTACAGGGACAATCAACTTTGAGAGCGGTTCGATCACCAATAACGGTACGATTGATATGCACAGCACGACATTTGCCACCGAACTGACCGGTTGTGTCTTCAATATGAACGTCGGCGGCATTTCACAGGGATCGTCCGGACAGAATGTGAACTTCGGCGGTTCCGGCACGAACTCGTTTGCCAACGTCACGATCGACTCTGCGCATACACTCACTCTCAACGCCGGTTTGAATGTTACCGGCCCGTACAAGATGACGATCAAGAACGGCACACTCGCCGAGACAGCCGGCAACACCGTCATCGGTACCGTGGAAGCCACACGGACAGTCGGAACATCTCTCGAAACCTTCGGTGGTATGGGGATTGAAGTCGATGCTGATGTTGCTCCGGGTTCAACGGTTGCAACACGTACAACCGGCTCCGCAATTGGAGGATCCATTCAGCGATATTTCAATCTCACACCCACCGTCAACTCAGGTCTTAATGCGACACTCACCTTCCGTTATGATGAGAGTGAGTTGAACGGCAACGTCGAGTCGATCCTTGATTTGTACAAGTCGACCGATGGTGGAAGCACCTGGTCGAACGAGGGAGGAACGCCAACGCCTGCGTCCAACCTGATTCAGCTTACAGGTGTGAACTCGATGTCACGATGGGTTGCGGCCGATACGAACAATCCGTTGAGCAGTTTCTCGGTGAATGTCGGTATCGCTGCCGGATGGAACATCCTTTCAAACCCGGTCGGTACCGTGAATGATTCGGTTCACGAATTGTACCCGACGTCGACGTTCAGTTATGGATTTGCGTTCTCACCGTCATTGGGATATCAGCAGAGCTACACCATGGAGAACGGTGTGGGATACTGGAGCAAATTCCCCGGCGCGACAACCCAGAACGTCAGTGGTTCCGAGCGTACACTTGATTCAATTGATGTCGAAGCCGGCTGGAATATTATCGGCTCCATTTCCCAGTCGGTTGACACGTCAACTGTTGTGAGTGTTCCGCCGGGCATCCGAACATCGCAATTCTTTGGATACAATGGTGGCTACACGGCCTCACAGAACATCGAACCGGGGAAGGGATACTGGGTAAAAGCCAATGCCCCAGGCCAGCTTATTCTCGACAGCCCGGCACCATCGAAACCCGTTGCCCCGAAGACACGGAACCCGATTGATGGATTCTCAACTGTAACGATCACCGACAAGAACGGTGCAAGCCAGACACTTTATCTTGGAACAGACGCATCCCTTCAAGTGGAGATGTTTGAAATGCCGCCGTTCGGACCCGATGGTGTGTTTGATGCGCGGTTTGCCAGCAACAGAATGGCCGAAGTGTTCGATGCAAATGCAAAGAACGCGGCGTTCGGTGTTGAAGTCCGCGCAACTGCCTATCCGCTGACAGTGGCATGGGAGATCAAGGGCGATCGCAAGTTTGCTCTCAACCAGGGAACAGCAACCACGGAGATGAATGGCGCAGGCCGGACAACGATCACCAATCCGTCGGTGAAGCGGTTCACGGTAACATCAAGCAGTAACAATGTGCCGACAGAGTTCACGTTGCAGCAGAACTATCCGAATCCGTTCAACCCGGCAACAACGATCAGCTTTGGCCTTCCGGCAGATTCACGCGTGACGTTGCGTGTCTTCAATCTGCTCGGCCAGCAGGTTGCGGAAATTGCGAACGGCGTGCTGCCTGCAGGCTTCCATGACTTTACATGGAATGGCAAGTCAGCGTTCGGAACACAGGTCGGCACGGGCGTGTACTTCTACAAAATGGAAGCGACTTCCGTTGCGACTGCGCAAACCTTCGCTGAAGTCCGTAAGATGGTGTTGATGAAGTAACGTATGCGAGACATGGAGGGGCGACAGGGTCGCTCCTCCATTGCTCTCTTCATCCGGTTCAGGGAAAATCATAGACAGGGTATTGTACACATAGAACATTGATACAGGGGATCTTTCGTTGAGACGTCCGCAATTCACACGGCGAGTTGTGATAGCCGCAGGCACGCTTGCAAGCATGCTTGTGGCTATTGCCGCGTTTGTGGGAGCGTCGTCAACAAGTCCCATCGCAGGTCTCACCGGAGCGCCATCCGAGAATCTCTGCATCGACTGCCATGCGAGTTTTCCGCTTAACAGCGGTCCCGGAGTTCTGACCATCAATGGTCCCGGCTCCTACACTCCCAACCAGCTCTATCCCGTCCGCGTGCGGTTGCAACAACAAGGTCAATCGCGCTGGGGATTCCAGATCACGGCGCTGAGTGGGGCCAACAAGATGGCCGGTGCACTTGAAGTGGTGGATTCCCTGCGAACGCAACCGAATTTCAGTTCATCGCTCCTGCGATCCTATATCAATCACCGGGGACCGGGCACGTATGCCGACTCGCTGAATGGTCCGGTGGAGTGGCTCGTGCATTGGCGGGCACCCTCCACCAATGTCGGTCCGGTAACCTTCTACGCATCGGGCAACGCGGCAAATCAGAATGGTGACCCGAACGGTGATTACATCTACGCTACGTCGCTGGAAGTTCCCCCGCTGGTTCTGGATGACACAACGATGTTCAGGAGTTTCTTCCCTGAGAGCTTGATGACAAAAAAACCTTCCAAGCGCATCACTGCATCATCCCTCTGGGAACACACCTTTGTGAACACCACTGGAAAAATCGTTTCAGAATTGGAGATTCAATTCGAGCAACCCACCGGTATCAACTGGCATCCCCCATTTCCTGATGCGACAACAACAGATAATGGCAGAACGTGGGTTGTATTCGGACAGCAGATTCCTGATGGAGCAACCCTGACCGTGCGAGGCACGGGGCCGAAGGAAGGGACGCTGGTTCTAGGATGGCGTTTCGGTAATGGCGCGATGCAAGCCGGATTTGTTCCGGCCGGCCAGACGTTCCTGTTGCAGAAACCCAACAGCGCGAACCTGCGCGAAGAGGTGTTCGAGTTTGGCGGGTTTGCCCCGGCCACAAGTGAGAGCGATCTCCTCGGTGGCATGGTGATCGGAAAATCGTTCCTGCGCTACCGCACATTCAAATGGCGTCTCGATTCGGATAGTTCACGGTTGTACGGTTGGGTGCGTCTCAAAAAGTCATCCACGCTGTTGCGTTCGCTCTTGCCGTCGAACAATGGAATTCCGCATATCGGCGAGCCGCGCGGCTTCTGCACCTTTGACAACGGGAGACCCTTCCGCCGCCAGCAAAACAACCTGACGCCCGCGAAGATGAGCAACCGCCTCTTTGCCGGGGTTGCTGCTCTAAAGATGAATATCGCTGCCAGTGCCCTCGGTGTTACGCCGGTAGGGTTTGGTGAACTTGTGTACGAAAACAACGGTCATCCGCTTGACGAACTGATGGTGCGGCAGATTGCAGACATTGCAGATTCTCTCCTGACATATTGCGGGCATGCATCGTCGCAGTACTTCATGCTGGATTCGGTTGTGCGCTCGTTGAACGGATCCTTCTCGGGCGTAATTGATACGGTCTCCTACGCCGATTCGCTTGTGCTTACCGGTGTGCGTTCGTTGAGTGAAGTGCCGTTCCTCAAGGCCAACCGGCTTGTCCCGCCAACGCGCAACGCGCGCGTATTCATGGAAGAATACGTTGACACCGGAGAAGGGGATGATGACGGGGACGCGGAAGAACAGCCGGTACCGGAATTGATCCAACTTGCACAGAGCTATCCCAATCCGTTCAACCCGACGGCAAACATTCAGTTTGAGTTACATGAATTTGCAGAGACGACGGTGAAGGTGTACGATATGCTCGGTCGTGAAGTGCGGACACTGATGGAACGTGAGGTGCTCTTTGACGGAACAAACGAGGTCGTCTTCGATGCTTCCGGACTTTCGAGCGGGATTTATTTCTACAGGATTATTGCCGAGTCAATCGAAGATCCAAGCCGGCGCACTGACATCATCGGCAAGATGGTGATGGTCAAATAGCAAAAATGTGATTCAGTACTGATACATACATTCAACCCCCAACCCCGACGTACTTCGTTGGGGTTGTTCGTATCTGTGATAAAAAAAGGAGAACTTCCATGAAGAGACTTCCATCACTTCCAGCCCTTGTTTCCATCATGTTGTTGATGACGCTGGTCGTCGGGACTTCGTCGTCCCAGATTTTTGCTCCTGAAGGTTTGAACATGCCCGGCCAATTCAATGCGTGGACGAACCCGCCGGTAAACAAGCCCGTGTTCGGAGGTGTGCAGGTGCCGGGTGGGACTCTGCTTCCCAACACTGATCTGGATATCAGAAGATATCAGACGCTTGTTCACATCGATGCAACAGGCGCTGATACTTCCGCCGGTACATATAACTGGCTCTTCACGAGTGGTCCGCCCCCTTCCGGATACTACAACAACAAATGGGCAGGTGTGAATGTCGTACTGAACGCACTCCAATCATACACGTTTAACAGCGGCGCAGATAACAGTGTCACCCTTGCCAACGGCAAGTGGTACACCGTCAACTGGCGCGACGCCGGCTACACCGGCACACAGGCTATCTGGATGGAAACTTCCGCGCAACCGGTCACCATTGATGTTGTCACACAAAACCCCACACCCGGAAATGTTGACCCCATTGATGCCGTGACTGTTGACGTGACCACAAATCTCGCTCCTTCGACTGAGGAATTACTCTATGTTCGTTACACCACCGATAACTGGTTGACCTCGACTCTCTCGCCAGTGACCATGGCGTCCAATGCCGGCAGCGCGACGATTCCAGCGCAAATTGGCGGTACGACAGTGAAATACTTTGTTCTCTCCACAACAGTTCCGGGGTTGACTGGCGACTACGATATGCATACGATTCGCCATAACAATAACGCCGGATCGGACTATCAGTACACAGTCAACGCCGCTTCGTACACCATTACGGCAACAGCCGGCGCGAATGGCAACATCGCTCCGGCGGGAGCCATCGTCGTTGCGCCCGCCGCGAACCAGGCGTTTGTTATTACACCGGACCCCGGGTATTATATAGACAGTGTGATTGTCGATGGAGTTCTCACGGACTCGCTCGGAAGCTACACCTTTGTGAATGTAAACGCGAACCACACCATCCATGCAACCTTTACACAGAAGAACAACGTCACGTTCAATGTGAATATGACGAAGAAGATGAGAGACCTGGAGTTCCTGCCAGGATCCGGAGATGTGGTGACGGTACGGGGCAGTTTCAACGATTGGGGAAACTCCACCAATAATCCCGACACACTGACCGATGTGAATAATGACAGTATTTATACAATTACCAAACTGTTGAAGTCGAGCACCGCGTATCTGTATAAGTACTGGAAGACACTGCGTGCAGGTCAGGATTATGAGAACAGCATCAGTGACCGTCCGCTCGCGCTTGCAACAACAGACACCACGTTGCCGGTGGTATTCTTCAATAATGAGGTCATTCTCCTGCCGCCTGTGAACGTCACGTTCCAGGTAAACATGAACATCAAGATGCAGGAAGGATCGTTCCGTCCAGACCTTGGCGATGTGGTAACTGTGCGCGGGAGCTTCAACGATTGGGGAAATTCCACCAACAATCCGGATACGCTGACAGACGGTAACAACGATTCGATCTACACGAAAACGATTTCCCTTGCCGGTGGTCAGTCGATTCTCTACAAATTCTGGAAGAATTACAGATTCTATCTTGATTACGAAAACAGCATCAGCGACCGGCAGTACACGCTCGGTGGTTCAGATGTGACTATTCCGGCACCGTACTTTGATGGCGACAGTTCAAATCAGTATTGTGTGACGGTGAACTTTGTTGCCGGATGGAACATGATTACCAATCCGGTGATCACGGAAAATGATTCGATGAACTATTTGTATCCTCCTTCGGTGTTTCCGTATGCGTTCGGATTCACTGCGGGGACGGGCTATACACAGAACTCAACCCTGGAGAACGGGGTTGGATACTGGGGCAAATTTCCCGGTGCGGGCTCGGTGGTAATTTGCGGAGCCCCGCTTACTTCGGACAGTATTTCGGTAGATGCCGGATGGAACATGATGGGTTCAATTTCCTTCCCGGTTGACACGGCGACTATTGTTTCGATACCGCCAGGGATTAGAAGTTCGAACTTCTTTGGTTATTCGGGAGGATATTCTGCCGCGACGATAATCGAGCCCGGTCAGGCCTACTGGGTCAAGGCGACCAGTCCGGGCTACTTTGTTCTCGAAGGGCAGGGTACTTCGGCACCACCGCCCGTAAATGTGTCAACCGGACTTACCGGTTTTAACGTTCTGACGATTTCCGATGCTACCGGAGCGCAACAGAAACTGTACTTTGGTGTTGACGCCGCAGGAACATTCCCCGTGCAGATGTTCGAGATGCCACCTGTCGCCCCGGAAGGCGTATTCGATGTCCGGTTTGAGTCACAGCGCATGCTGGAAGTGGTACATGGAGATGCGCGGCGTTTTCCCGTGGCAATCAATGCCGTGTATCCGTTGACCGTTGCGTGGGAGATAAATGATGCGGCGGGAGAATTCGCCCTCATCTCCGGCGAAGTAACCACAACACTCGCTTCAAGTGGAAGCATGGTGCTGGCGAGTCCATCGTCATCCGGCCTGGTTTTGACATCTACGGGAACCGGAGTGCCGGCAACATTTGCTCTGGACCAGAATTATCCCAATCCTTTCAATCCGACAACCACAATCAACTATGCGTTGCCGGGCGACGCGTTCGTCTCGATCAAGGTGTATGATATCTTGGGCCGCGAGCTTGCAACACTTGTCAACGAGATTCAGAAAACCGGTTACCGAAACGTGCAGTGGAACGGTCTGAATGCATGGGGTATGCCGGTTGCGACTGGTGTGTATTTTTACAGGATTGATGTGAAGAGCACAGCAGGGGATGCGAACTTCACAAGTATAAAGAAAATGATGTTGGTGAAATAGACGACGATACTCGGGGGAGTCCATGAGAATTGACAGGAGAAATCCGGCCATGAAAAGCGCAGTGACGTTTCTGATTGGAATAATGTTGATCGCCGCAACCGCGCATGCGCAAACAGCCGGGGACTATCGGTCTGCTGCAACCGGCAATTGGAACGTCGCTGCAACATGGGAAACCTACAACGGCTCCTCATGGGTCGCTGCCGGCGTCTCGCCAACGAGCGCGGATGGTGCAATTACAATTCGCAGCCCGCACACCGTAACGATTACCGCATCCGGCCTATCCTACGATCAGGTCGTTGTGGATGCCGGTGGACAGGTAACGGTCAACAGTACCATTACGAGTACTCTGGCAAATGGGGCGGGAACGGACCTTACGATCAACGGGACGTGGTTGAATTCCGGCGGGACATGGACAGTCACAGGTACCGCCTGGACAGTCGGTTCTGGCGGTACGTTTATCCACAATACCACTTCAGGAATATCAGCTCCTCTTGGTCAAGCAACGTTCGATGCCAACAGCACTTTCATTTATCGCGGGAGCTCAACACTCACACCTTCAGTATCCATGTCCGGTCGGACCTATGGGAACATCTCGTTCGAAAGCACGTCCGGGAGTTGGACGGCAAGCGTAACCGGGACCGGTACTCTCACAATCAATGGAAATTTTACAATCGGTTCAGGCGTCACGTACTCAACAACACAAACCGGTGTGATGACGTTTGCAGGCAACTTTACGAACAACGGGACGCTCACCAACAGTACAGGCACTCAAGTCTATACATTTACCGGGTCCAACAAAACAATCAGCGGAAGCGGAGCAATTCAGTTTGAGACGCTCAACTTCAACACTGGAGCAATTGTCACTGCATCAGTTAACACATCCATAGCATCAGGATTTACTGCAACGATTTCTTCCGCTGCCCTTTTTGCCACGTCGGGCACATACACGAATAACGGGACAACCAACGTCAACGGTCAGTTGCGGATTAATGAAGGTGGGTTTGTCAGCGGCAATGACGTTGTCTATGCTGCAGGGAGCAGTCTGATCTTCAACAATACTTCCGGTTCCTACGGGATCAATTCGGGTTTCACGGCCTATTGGCCGGCGGCAAGTGGGCCGTCAATCGTTCAGGTGGTTGGTTCGGGAGGTATTACTCTCAACGTTGCCCGTAGCGTCGGCTCTGTTGTCACCAATGCCGGAATCACCAATGCAAACAATCTTACTATTACCGGTCAGCTGCAGATTGCTACGGGAGGGTTTGTCACCGGCTCACCCGTTTATTCGGGTACTCCGCAACTTACCTACTCGGCAAGCGGCGCCTACGGCGTTGGAAGCGAATGGACGGGCACTGGAGCTGTTGGAAGCGGGGTTCCGTATAGCGTCAGTATTGCGGGGACGACCGTGAACATGCCGACGAGTGATCGAGGCATTTCGGGAGATATGAGTATCACCACCGGTGGTCTGGTGTTGAATGCCACTTCCGGTGATCTCAAGGTTGGCGGAAACTGGACACGGGGTGGTTCAGCAACATTCACACCGAACGGGCGTGCGGTGTGGTTTAATGGAACCGGTACTCAGAATATTACAGCCACCAGCACCTCGGAGGTATTCAACTATCTGGTTGTCGATAAATCTGCGGGGAGCCTCACATTCGTCTCCACAGATGTTACTGTCAACGGGACGTCGGGGGATGTTCTTCAGCTTTTGAATGCCGGCGGAATAGCCCTGAACACACGAACCCTGACCTTGTCCGGTAATGGGGGAAACTTCAAAGTAAGCGGAGGGGCGCGCTCAATAGCGGGGAGCGGGATAGTCGACTTTACAGGATCAAAGACGGTGACTTCCACGAGTGGCGGCACACTCGTTTTGAACCACAGCATCACGGACCTCCACGCGGGCGTTGATTTTGGGGCGAGTGTTACGACGATGAACGCCGTTCTGCAAATCGGTGCAGGGGGATTTGTCAATACCAATCCACCGACGTACGGTTCATCTTCGACGCTCAGGTACAATTCAGGCGGGACATACGGCCGCGGAACCGAATGGAGTGCGACGTCCGGTGCAGGCTATCCAGCCAATGTTCAAGTGTCCAACTCAACAACAGTTGATCTGGGTAACGGTGGTACCGGGATTGCGCGACAGATTTCGGGTTCACTTACCATCGATGCAGGTTCGACGCTCTCGATGGCGGTAAGTCCCATGACTGCTTCGCTGACTGTTCCCGGAAGTGTGAGCATTGACGGTACGCTTGCACTCTCGTCCTCCGCGGGTGGTGATTTCAATCTGGGAGGAAATTGGAGCCGCACAGGTACATTCACCCCGAACAATCGCGCAGTAACATTCAATGGGACCGGCGCTCAGAGTATTACTGGGGCTACTACTTTTGATTATCTCACCGTCAACAAGTCATCCGGAACGCTCACACTCAATAATGATGCGTCGGTGAATCAGGCCATCACGCTTAGCGGCGGAGTTGTGGCTACAGGAACGAACAAAGTTTCAATTGTCTCCGGAGCGACCGCCTCAAGAACAGCAGGCCACATTAATGGCAATGTTGAAAAATATTACGCGGTGGGCTCGCAATCGTTTACCTATCCGGTCGGTGACGCTTCAGTTGCCAACTACACACCCGTTGATCTTACGGCGTTCAATGTCACAACGGGCGGGGCAGTCACGGCAACAACAGCGGCAGGAGACCATCCGAACCTTGCTACTTCGGGTATTGATCCGACAAAGAGCGCGAACCGGTATTGGACTTTGACAAAAGATGGAACGCTTGCCTTTACAACCTACGACGCAGCTTTTAACTTTCTGGCAGGTGATGTTGATGGGATCGCCACCCCGCTGAATTTCCATGTCGAGAAGTACAACGGCTCGTGGGCAACGACAACCACGGGTACGCAGACAGCGACAAGTACGCAAGCAACAGGTGTCACTGCGTTCAGTGATTTTGCTGTCGGTGAATCGAGTGTCGGGCCGCTGGATCATTTCCTCGTTGAGGCAGTCGGCGGCGGCGCGATCGGCACACAGACGGCCGGAACGCCATTCAGTGTTCAAATCACTGCACAGGATGCAAGCAACAACACGGTGACGGGCTTCACCGGGACGGTCGATATTACTTCGGCGGGGACTCTTTCCTCAGGAGGAGGAACCACCGCTTCGTTTGTCGCCGGTGTTCTTTCTTCCCATAGTGTAACTGTCACGAGCACCGGTTCCATTACCATCGTTGCTACCGAAACCGGCGATACGCCAACGGGCGCAAGCAACTCGTTTACCGTAAATCCGGCATCACTTGATCATTTCCTGGTGGAGTCCTCCGGCGGCGG
>CAZIHJ010000054.1:0-2875 GCA_964538485.1 uncultured Chitinophagales bacterium
AGGGATGATGAATGTTTATGGCCGGGCGGGATCAAGAAACGTGGCCGGACTGGATAGCGCGTTCTCCAGAAGTGCGAGGTATTCTTCGCGTGGAATTTCGCACGCACCCATCCGCTCCATGTGCGGATTGATAAACTGTGTGTCAAGCAGAAGAAATTTACGCTCACGCATTCTCTCTACGAGAAACACCAACGCAATCTTGGACGCATCTGTTTCCCTTGCAAACATGGACTCGCCGAAGAACGCTCCGTTGATTGCCACCCCGTACAAACCTCCGGCAAGTCTGCCATCGTGCCACGATTCCACGCTATGAGCGTGCCCCTCGAGATGCAACCGGGTGTATGCATCAACAATCTCTCCGGAGATCCATGTCTCCGGTCGTTCGGCGCACGCGCGGATGACCTCGGTAAATGCTGTGTTGAGTTTGATTTGAAAGTATCCGCTCCGAATCTTCCGGCGAAGACTGCGGGATACCTCGAACTTCTCCAGACGCAGAATTGCACGTGGGTCCGGCGAAAACCAGGAAATCGGACCGGTGTTCGATTCCGCCATCGGGAAGAATCCGTTCCGGTACGCCATCAGGAGAAATTGCGTGTCCAATTGTCGGGGCACCGGGGTGGTCATGTGCTTACCTCAACCCGATGAAGGGGAATGAATACGGAGAATGTCGTTCCTCTTCCCACTGTGCTCTGGACTTCTATTTTTCCTCCATGTTCCTGCACAACCAGTTTGGTAATTGCCAATCCGAGACCGGTTCCTCTTGTTTTCCCATGAGTGACAAAAGCGTCAAAGATGTGGTCCTTTATTTCCTCAGGAATGCCCACACCGGAATCCGAGATGCTGAATTCGGCATATCCATTACTCCGTTGCACGCAAAACCCCACCCTTCCGCCTGATGGCATTGCCTCCTGCGCATTGATAATGAGGTTGATAAGCGCCCGACGAAAGTGACTGACATCGACGCGGACATCTCCCTGGTAACGACGCTCGACCGCAAACGTGACGTTCCCTTTCTGCAATGCAGAATCGACACTCTCCCGGACGTCCTGCACCAGTTCCTCTGTTGAAACGTTTTGCAGATTCAATTTCAGCTGCCCGCGGGAAAAATCCAGCAGGTCGTGTGTCATCTCTGTCATATGCGTCATCGCCCGGGCAATGGCATCGAACGCACGTGTCCGCATTTCTATCGCCATCTCGGGATGATTCTTTAACCGTTCCGCATAGGAAAAAATCACGGTCATGGGATTTTTGAAGTCATGGATGATGGAACTGGCCATTTTTCCTACAGCAGAAAGGCGCTCCGACCGGACAAGCTCATTCTGCGCCTTGTGCAATGCCTCGAATGATTTTTGCAGGGATGCGTTCTTGCGCGCCAGTTCATCATTTACACGTGCAAGTTCATGCAGATTGTCTTTCAGTGATCGGCGCATATCTTCGAAAGCCACCGCGAGAATATGCATTTCATCGCGTGACTCAGGCGGGGCAATGGTGTGGTCAAGGTTCCCCCGTTCCAATTCGCGTGCTGCGTGGACCAGGTCTTCCACCGGCTCGGTTACCACGCGACGGAATGCAATGACCCCGACGGCGAGGGATGCGGCAAGGAACAACACAAAAATGAGAATCGAGCGCGACCAGCTGCTTTCCACGGAAGCGGACACCTGATTGAGTGTCAGGTGGATATCCGCGGCGCCGAGCGTATATCCGACATCCACAGAGTGACATTCCTGGCAAACAGTTGTTGCCTTGAATGGCACGGTTGCGCGAAAATGGTCACCATTGCGGGTAAAGGCCGCCTCGCCATCCCGCACTACTCTGATTCCGGCAGAGTCGGGGATTCCATACGCCTCCTTGCGCGCCTGCAAGCGTTCAAGTCGCCGCGGATTCAGCAAGTCCTCCCGAAGGTGAAGGTCATTCAATATGATCTTCAGACTGTCGAGTCCTTCGATCGCGTGCAGCCGCCGCAGGAAACTTTCATCGACCCGGTAGTTGGTCACCATCATGGTCACCATCGCTTCGCGGATAATGTCTGAGTAGGTCTGGGCCGAGGCCTGCGCTTGTGCAACCAGTTCCTGTTCGAGAAAGTGATTGTGCAGCAGGACACTCACCGTCATTGCTATGATCACCGGTGGTAGGATCCAGAGCAGGATTTTGGATGAAATTGAAAGAGCAGCACGGCGTTTCATCGCCATCTATCCGATCAATATATGATGCGCCGGAAGGGTCATTATTCTTGATTTCTAAGGTCTCTGCTTCCGGATAGCATAGATCTCAAACAGTTGTTGAAGTCGTTTTCGCGAGACAATGTCAAGGTCTTCGTCATCTTTGTCTCGCTTGACAAACATGGCAAACTCCTCCTGATCGCGGCCCTTCATTTTGTGCTCATAATCCATCAACTCAACGATCAGCTTATGTTGTTCGTCGTGGGTCATGTCTGATCCTCTTTCACTATAACCTGATGCACCGACTGGACGCGGCAAATGGTCTTGAAATTACAGAAGCCGCAGACCTCATCCATCTTGTCTGGAGTAGTAAGCGGGAAAACACCCGCGGCCATGTTCCTGACGTGGCCATTGATAAGACTGATGGCCTCCTCAATCAACGCTCGGAGGTGCATATCACTTTCAAGAATATTCCTGGTGGTACGCGGCCCCGCTTCAAATGCCTCGTTGCGATGTTCACCACTCGCAATACCGAACTTCACGGCCACACTATCTCTCAGTTGATAGTAGAGCCCCGCTGCGGGTGCAAGTTTCTTGTGTAGCTGGCGTTCGAGCAACTGCTCAACTGCATGAAGATATAATGGAAGCTGGAGACTCAGCCCCCGCCGGATCTCTTCCAAGTCGGGGAGTTTTCTTCCCGTCTTGTAGTCAACAAC
>CAZIHJ010000054.1:2975-21282 GCA_964538485.1 uncultured Chitinophagales bacterium
GCCCGACAAGCAATTCCTTCTCCACCTCCCAGAATGGATCCGGAATATCCATTGCACTCAGCTTGCTGTTCGCAAGAGTCAACAGGTCGTCCAACGCCTCCTGGTAAGTGGCATCATTACAATCTTGCAATGGCGGTAGTCCACGTGCAACACGGGAAGTATAAAACTCAAACAGTATCTCATGAAGGACCGACCCGCGCTCACGCGGTGTAAGTTCTTCCTCCAGGTCTTCAAGATTTTGCAGCCGTAGTACGCGGCTTGAAAAAAACTGATATGGACACTTGGCATAGGATTCGAGTTGGCTCACGGAATATACTGCTTCCGGCAAGCGCTGAAGCCGGGCTCTTCCTTCTTCAGAAATAGCCTCGAAAATATATCCCGCATAAGGTGAGTGCGCATTTCGTTCGATGCGCTCCTTCTCCACTGAGATTGCCTTCCCGAGAATGTGTTGTTGCCCGGCTGGCATGCCCACCGCCGGCGCGAGCATGGCCTGACCATTGCCCAAGGCCTCACCACACAAACGCATGTACTCATTCGCAGAGAGGATCGGGGGTAATTTGCTTTCCTTCCACAAATCCACCTCCGCAATATCCGTGAAGGCATCTACAAATGTTGAACGAACCGTTTCAAGTTCACCGTCCTGCTCGGGAAATGTAAGATAGAGATGGTCTGACCAGTTGGTAATGGCTTGATAAAAGAGATACCTTTGCTCCCATGTGTGACGCTGGGCGCGTTTCTTTTGGCGTGCAATGCTGTAAAAAACTTCCGGATGGTAGACCGAAGGAAACTCACCGTCGACAAGCCCGATCAGCACCATGATATCCATCGGGAGGCCTCGCGTTTCCTCAATGGAGGTGACAAGCACACCATGACCAAAACGTTCACGCACGTTGTATCGCTCGTTGGCAATCGCGACTCGAAGGTATTCCACGTACCGCTTCAATGTGTGCTTTGTCTCTCTGCCCTCTTGATACTCCAGCAACGAGATTGTTTCTTCAAGCACGGTGGTAAAGCGTGAGAAGGCGCGAACACCCTTTTCGATCACGTCCGCACTTTCGGCGGTGGACGAGGCGACCAGGTTCTTCAGGACATTGAGCCGGGTAATCAAGCTCTGCACACCGTGCTGAAAAGCGCGCGGAGTTAATGCACTGTGAAATGGCTGGAGGATACTCCCGAGCGTCTCGATGTCCTTATGTGCTTGTTCAAGTGAACGGAGTTCCCTGTCGATCAATGCAAGCTGAAATCGGTCGGCAACGTTTGCTGTTGCATGCCGCAGTCTCTCCTCTTGCTTCTTGATTGCCGCCAACCACGAATTGTACCCCCCAAGGATCCGAAGTCTCCCGGAGACCGCAGTGAGGTTCGACGGATCAACCTTCGAAGCTCCGGAGTGGAGTGACAGATACGGAGAACCGGCCACGCGCAGGACATCATCGCGTTTATACCCTCGCATCGGAATCTGCAACAAGCCGAGCATTGCAACGACAGGAGGTGAAGATGCAAGACCGAACCGATCGGTAATATTGAGAGGGATACCAAATTCCGCAGATGCCTCACGGAAGAGGTGTGTATATTTCTCCGGGTGTCTCATTGCCACACAGATCCGGCCAAGATCCCGTCCGGGGTCTTTGAGCATGACCTGCTTGAGAATGCGGCAGACAGATCGAACTTCCTCCGCGCGATCTTTCGCAGCGATAATTGTTGCTTTCCCCGTGAGGTCGATTCGATTTGTTCGTGACGCTTTTTTGTTAAACAGGTGTTTTGCCACCTCATCGGCATGTGTGCGCGATCCTGTTGATTGCTTATCGTTCCCGAAGAACAAGAACCCTGAACTCGGGATGGATGGCCTTTCATCAAATCCCAAGCCAAGGAAACGATGGTAGTTTTCCTCAAGGTGTCCGAAGAGAGAAACGTTCCCCGGGAGATAATCGAATATCACGGACACCGTCATATCATTCAACCGGCTGATCTTCCGTATGAAGCCGATCTCAGGTTCAGTGAATTCATCAAACCCGGCAAGGAACACTGAATGCACCGAGGGAAAGAGTTGTTCGGCAGCGAGCGCAAGCTGTTCCTGGCTGCAGTGCACGTGCAACAGGCGGTGGATCCCTCCAACATCCACGCTATTCACGATTTCCAATTCGTCCTCGTACGCTTTGTAGATCTGAATTATATCATTCAGCTTCTGGCGCTCATCATGTTCCGCTTGCCCAATCTCCTCTTCAAGGGTCTCAGGATATACTCCTGACTCCTTCAACGCATTCAAGACGTTAATAATCTTATCGAAGGTGCCTCGTTGCAGGGGCGTCGTACCCTCACGAGGGAGAAAATATTTGAGCTGCTTTCGTCTCGCCAAAATCGCCCTATGGACCAGTAAGGATTGCATAGCGGTATTCACAACGCTTCTTCCCGGCCATATACAAGAAAAGAAACGTGTTGCAAGAGTTTCCAACGTGAACAGCATTGGGGATGAGGCCTCGCCTCCCGGAAACCGAGTGATCAGCTCTCTTGAGAGATGACGGATCCGGCGGCGGGTTGGTACAACGACAATCGAAGACCGAAGGTCGATGTGGTCAAAGCGGGTTGCACGAGTCGGCAAACCATGCTGTAGTAGAACGGGCATTCCGCTCCGAGATTTGTTGAATTGATAAAATAGTCAGATGACGGCCCGACCTGCAAAAAGCACTCAAATTGTACACAAAAAAAGGTCGAGCCACAACCTCGCACAAATGGGTTTGGTCCTGGTGTGTATTCTGTGACCACAATCATAGGTCATAAGTCAGGGTTGTGTTATACTTATGCAACAATGTGTGGAATTTTTACCCTCCCCTGATGCATTCTCCACACTGTCTTCACAACCGAATCGGCTTCCCCCCGACAAATTATCAACACAGGAGTTATATGTTGCAGGAAGCGGTTTTGCAAAGGGCCAAGCCAAAAGTGATCTTTTCGGAGGTCGCACACCAATGGTGCCAGTCAACGCTGGACAAATGGGGTGACGAAGGACTTCCTGCATCATCAGTGGTTTCTCCCGACGCAATGAGTGATTGCCTTGCAGAGGGTGAAAACGGTGTGGTGGTTCTTGCGGCGTCAGAATCATCTCTTTCGGGACAGAATTTCTGGAGGCAGCTTCGTGAGAATGACAACCCTGCAGAAGTGATCATCATTTCAGATCGTGAAGACGTCGCTGGAGCTGTACGAATGATGAGAGCAGGCGCGTACGATGTGCTTGTCCAACCTGTTGATCCGGGGAGACTCTTGAAATCGATTCGTGGGGCTCTGGACCAGTGGGAAGAACAATGTGCTAGAAAGGTCTCAGAACAGCGCAGTCGTTCTCTCTCGAACCTTGACGATCTCGTCGGCACGAGCGCCCCAATGCAGCTGGTACAACAAACTCTTAACTCGGTAGGCCCTTCAGAAGCCAATGTGCTCGTATGTGGTGAAAGTGGGACAGGCAAGGAACTCGTTGCTCGCGCGCTTCATGCACGGAGCCGTCGGGCGTCAAAGCCCTTCGTGGCTATCAACTGCGCTGCATTGCCAAAGGATATTTTGGAGAACGAGCTGTTCGGACATGAACGCGGCGCGTTTACCGGCGCAATCAACCAAAAAGAGGGATGCTTTGAACTCGCACACGGCGGGACACTGTTCCTCGATGAAATCGGCGAGATGACTGCAGAAACACAGGCAAAGCTCCTTCGTGTCATTGAGGATCAATCTTTCCGCCGCCTCGGTGGAAAGGTCGAGATCAAAGTTGACGTGCGAGTGGTGGCAGCGACAAACCGTCCCATCTCCCAATCGCTTGAGGATGGCACCCTGCGTTCCGACTTGTATTACAGACTCAGTGTTGTTGAAATGGAGTTGCCGCCCCTCAGAAACAGGAACAATGATGTTCTGCTGCTCGCGCAACATTTTCTTAAAATCTTCACTTTCAAACATGGAAAACCTATCCGGGGATTCTCCGCCGACTACATTGATATGCTGAAAGGGTATTCATGGCCGGGCAACGTGCGCGAACTGCGCAATGCCATTGAACGCGCCGTGGTCATCTGCGCCGGGGATGAAATCACCTCACGCGACCTCCCCGAGAAAATCCTCAAGACACAGAACGAGATCATGCATATCAGTATTGCCATTGGGAGTTCAGTGCAAGAAGCAGAGAAGAAACTGATTCTGGAAACGCTCGCGTCGGTGGGAAACAACAAGGCAAAAGCGGCAAGGATTCTCGGCGTCAGTAGAAAGACACTTCATAATAAACTCAACAGCTTTACATGGGGCGCTGAACCGTCATAGCCTACAACCACACGACTCCAAACGTCAGAATGTGAGACGGGAGAGCATCCCGGCGGGAATACCTGTAGGCATAATCCAACACGATGCGGCCAGCAAACACTCCAAGACCAACGCTCGGTTCAACTTCACTCTGTCGTATCCTGCCTCCAACGCGCAACGCTATTGCTGCTGCCGGTTTGTACTCCAGGCCGAACTTATAGAGAATACCCCTTTCGCCAATGATCTTCTCGTTTTGGAAAGCTGCAAGAAATCTGGACCCATTGCCGCTAAGAGGATAATCAAATGATACACCCAGACTGACTACTCTAGGCAGTCTCCGATCTGTTTGGTCAGCCGTCAGTACGGGATTATCTACATGATATTCGGAACCGAGTCCGTGCAATACCAAACCAAAGCGGTGGTACTTCCCCGGTGCATAACTGAAGCCAACATCGGCCGCAACACCCCAGACTGCCTCGGAATCTGTTGTGGCGCTAAACACTTGAACTGCAAGTCCTGCCGCAAGGTCATCCTCCAACAGCACCCCAAACCCCAGCCGCCCGCCTACTTCGAATCCCCGTTCACGGAGCGCCTTGTTGGAATAAAAATCAAAACCACCGTAATGCAAAACATCAACACTTGCGGCGAAGCCGGTGTTCGTAGTTCCCCGCAATGCCATACCGAGATGTTGCATCGAAACATCGGTGTGGATACGGTGGAAGGAGTAGTCTATTGAAGAAAATGACAGGAAAGATAACGTTGCGGGATTGGCGTCGGCACCGGAGAAATCTCCGAGCAAAACATCCGCTGCATCGCCGAGTCCTGCCGCCCGTGCATTTGAAGAGACGAATGGAAACTGTGGTCCGACTCTTTCTCCCAGCGGTTGAGCACTCGCGGAAGTGAATACCAGACCAAGGATGCTCACATAAGTAAATATTCTTTGCATTGGACTATTCCGCTGCGCCTTCCGTCAGCCGGACTAAGGCAAAAAAGAGTGCCGCGTACCCGAAGTACTCACCAAAATCCTTGATAAAATTCCGTTGATACGGCACATACACGACATCGCCGGGCTTGACCTTTGGCATTTGCTCAATCTCAGCGCGTTCCATGTAATACTCAAGGTCAATTTCCGAGGCGGGCTGAAGTTTGTCCTTGTGAAAAATTCTGATCTTGTTGATGTTGGCGTCAGTGGAATACCCACCTGCGGTGCTCATCACTTCCAGCAGGTTCGTCTCCGCCATCAAAGGATAATTGTCAGGTCTTGCAACAGCCCCAAGGACGGTCACCCGTTGCCCGGTTGAAGCAACCACGGATACAGTAATTCTGATTTCGCCCTGGACATAATCTGCCAGCTTTTTCCGCATGTTGCTGATGAGTTCCTCCCGTCGCAACCCTGCCGCCGGCAGGTCTCCGACAAGTGGGATGCTGATTGCACCATCATCACGCACCGACGTGGAAGTCGTAAACTCCGGAAATCCCCAGACGGTAATAAGGAGTTGATCGCCCTTCCCGATGATATAGTCCGGGGATTGCGCCATGACCTTTGTCGACTGGAATGCCATGAGGATGAGGAAGAAAAAGAAGCCGATTCTGCCTCGGGGGATCGTGTTCATTGAACCAACCTTCCACTAATGCGACGTGCAGCGGAGCGATGCGGGATGTAGTTGCGGAGAAAAGGTAAGGAATCGGGTTGGTATTTCCAACATGCTGAGTTGACACGTTAACGTGAAATATGTATCTTGAGCGTCATCCCCCTGAAGTTTTTCATGAAATTGCAATTCCTTTTCCTGGACACTCTCGATACTCTGCGGCGCAGGAAGTTCCATCTCCTGATTCCTTTGGCCGTTTGCACAGGCGTTGGCCTGACGCTACCCTATCTCCTTCCGAAGGAGTATGAGTCATACTCCACTATCCTTGTCGAAAACGACCCCCTCCCACTTATTCAAGGCCAGGGAACGTATGTCACTCCTCCCTTTGACCACTTTGCAACAATGAATGAAATCGTCCGAAGCCGCACAACCATAGCAGCGGCCATCGAAAGCCTCGGTCTTGTTGAAACGCCTGAAGAACTCACATCCCGGACATCACAAGCACAACAATGGATCGTCACAGAGAAACGAAGCGACAATACTTTCCGGCTTGCCGTTGTCCATCCGGATCCCTCTGTGGCCTACGGAATGGCATCGTTTCTTTCACAAGAATACATCCGTACGAGCATGCGCGCAAAGATCCGGCAACAGGAAGATGCGGTGAAGTTTTATGAAGAAAAGGTCAATGAATACCAACAGGCGTTCGAGCAGCAACAACTCGCGGCCATGAATTCAGATCAGGAAGACCTCAGGAACTTCCCGCGTGGCGAATCATCGTCGCGTGCCGCGCTGGATCGCGTTGACTCGGAATTGAGTGAGACGCAACAGATGCTCGTCCGGGACGAGCAAACATTGCAACTTCTTGAATCGTTTACTGAATCACTCGATGATCCTGCAACACTCGGCCAGATCGCAATGCTAGACCCTGCAGGATCGGTTCTCTACATCAATGAGCTGAAATCCCTGTCGATCAAATACAGCGATCTCTTGAGTCGTTATACGGTCAAATATCCGGAAGTACAGACAGTCCGCCGCCAAATGTTGAGCTTGCTCGACAAGTCGCGTGAGGCACTCGAAACGGGCTTGCGTTCACGGGAGAACCGACGAAACCAATTGCAGGAGCAACGGAGCGGACTGCTGAAAAATCTATCACAGTCGATAACTACCAATGAAGCAGCGGTCGGGCACAAGGCTGACTACGCAATGTACAAAGAGCTTTACGACACCATGCGTCTCCAGCTTGAACAAGCGAAAATCGCCCGCTCTTTGGGTGAGAAAGCAGGAACCAAGTTCGTTGTCCTTGATCGGCCACGGCTTGCAGACACACCCGCGCAGACATCCTCTCTGGAATACCTGCTGTGGGGGATGCTGACGGGAGTTTTTGCTGGCGGCACTGCGGTATTTCTGGCAGAAAAACTCGACCCGACAATCCGACGACGTCGGGATATTGAGGTGTTCGAGAAACCCATCATCGCATACTTGCCCTGAGTGCTGATTGAAATGAGACGAGAAGACAAGACGCTGCGACGATTGGAGGCCGAGGATCACCGCCCGGGAACCGGCGTGATTCGGACAGGTGGGAAGTTAATCACATACAACAACACGCTCGACTCCGCTCTCGACACAAATATTGTAACAGTGGAGCGGTATGGATGTTTTGGTTCGAATTTATTTCCCGGCAAAATTGCCGACTTGCAACTTACCGCCGGCGTGACCAGTGCAAATCCCCGTGAAGGGAAAACCCTTGTTGCTGCAAATCTGGCGGCGTTTTTTGCAACGGACAGTCGGGACGATACAGTGTTGATCGATTTGAGTTTCCGCAAGCCAAAACTGCACCAGGTCTTCGGCGTTCCGTCGTCGCCGGGAATAATGGAATCTCTGCGTGGCGATACCCTTACCCTCACGCGGACGCCGATCAAGAGTTTGTGGCTATTGCCTCTCGGCTTTTCGGATTTCGGTCCCATGACGTTCGACAAGGTAATGGAATTACGCGAATCCATCGAAACGCTCAAACGTCAGTTTCGTTTTATTGTCCTTGATCTTCCGTCGGCTCTGCAGGGCGATTTTCCCTCAATGATCAGCAGCCAACTTGACGGCTTCATTGTGGTTATTGCCGCCGGGCGCACAAAAGTCACTGACGTCCGCCGTGTAATGCACGCGTTGAATGAAAAGAAAGTCATCGGATTCGTGATGAATGGAGCACGTCCTTCATGACGGGACATCGCTCAACAAATGCTTATGCAATAACCACGCACGCAACGCCATAATGTCTTCCTCTCCCACCCCTGGCAGCGCGCCCCAATCTTCGTTCGTCCGGACTTCCATCAGGCTCATTCGGCCCAAACAATGGATCAAGAACTTCTTTGTGCTGGCCCCTGTGGTATTCGCGAAAGGACTCTTCGATCCACTCCAGGTGCTTACGTCGTTGAAAGCATTCGTGGGCTTCTGCCTGGCTGCAAGCGCAGTCTATGTTATTAATGATATGACAGATGTCGAAGCCGATCGCGCACATCCCGAGAAAAGGTACCGCCCCCTTGCTTCGGGTGCGATGAGTACAACACAAGCAGGTCTCCTTCTCGGACTCCTCGTATCCGGATGCATTGCAATTGGTCTGACAATGCGACCACTGTTTGGTGGCGTCATTGCGACCTACTTCCTGATGAATGTTGCTTACTCATTCAAGCTGAAGGAAGTGGTACTGCTTGATGTATTTATTATTGCATCAGGATTCATGATGCGGGTCCTTGCCGGGGCGTTTGCTATTGATGTTGTCGTATCAAGTTGGATTATTCTGTGCACGCTCTTCATTTCGCTATTTCTTGGTTTCGCAAAGCGGCGGGGTGAGATTGTTGCCTTTCAAGATGCAGGCCTCAGCTCCGAGCGAAAAGTACTAAGCCTCTACAACATCCAGTTCATCGATCAGATGTTGACCATAGCCGCATCGGGAGCAGTAATCGCATATGCTCTGTACACAGTTGCTCCACGCACGGTGGAGACTTTTGGTACTGACCATATGATCTATACAACGATTTTCGTGCTCTATGGGGTATTTCGTTATCTGTATCTCATACATTCTACGACCTCAACCGAGAATCCCACCAATGCCGTCACCTCTGACCGCACAATCATCATCGTTTGCGCCCTTTGGATCCTCACCTGCGCGTTTCTGATTTACTTTGGTCATTAACGTTCGACTGGTTCAAATCTCCACGGTGTCTTAAGCCAATGTGTATAAGAAGTACCCAGCACTGTATTCATTCGCCTCGAGAAACAAGAAACGGTCTTCCTTTGGGCAATTCGCGACGGTGAAATTCTGGCATGCTGGTTGCATTAATGCTGTGAGAGAATTGTGACTCTCCCCAGAATTCCTGTTCCATCCTCGAACCAGCGTGTACTCTCTCCAACGGGTGCATACAAACATTCTGTCCAGTTCGCTTCAACTGCGAAATTATCAATTATATATAGAATCGAGGTACAAGTATGGAGACAGCGAGACAGCCAGATGTTACCGTGCTCTCGGCCGGCCCAAGTCTTACAATGGACAATGCCCATGAACTGATCAAACTCATTCGGAGTGTACAATCAACGGATGCACCAAACATTGTTATCGATATGAACCAGACACATGTTATGGACAGCGCTGGAGTAGGGGCACTTGTCTCTTCGATGCGTTACATACGACAAGTGCGGGGGTCGTTTGCCGTGGCACAGCTCGCGCCGGAATTAGACCACATGTTTCGTATTATGAATCTCACTCAGATTTTGAACGTCTTCGACTCGGTACAATCGGCGTCGGAATATCTTGCCCACAAACGCTAGGGAATGCACTGCATGCTCAAAGGGATCCTTCTTCCATCAACACGCACCGAGGCGTTCAGGCCGATCACGTACCAGCTACCCGTGGGCCTGATACCGGTTGTCAACAAGCCACTCCTCGAACACCAGGTCGAGCTGTTGGTGCGGAACGGAATACGTCATATTCGATTGAGTTGCAACCACTTTTCCAACAAGATTGAACAACATTTTCAGTATGGCGCGCAATGGGGTGCAACACTTTCCTACAACCTCGAACGTCCGCCATTCGGATCCTTGCACGCGCTTCGACAAATGAAGGACTTTTTTGATGGCGACTCACTGATTATTATCGAGTCGGACGTGATTGCGGATATCGACCTCAAAGCGATGCTGGAGTTTCACTATGCCCACCGTGCCGACGCGACATTTGTTTGCACGGTCACCTCCTCACCAACACCGGGGTTCAGTATCGCCCTTGATGGTGCTGACCGCATTCGTGCAGTGCGGTTGAACAGTGCACCTGCCGCTGCACAACACCTCAGCCATGGTGGAATTTGTATCATTGAACCGGAAATGCTTGACCTTCTCCCTGAAGGCGCGGGCTACAGCATGCTGCAGGTATGCTGGCTTGCAAGTCAGAAGGTGCGTTTGAACATGTTCGGTTACAAAACCACAGAGCCACTGATACGTATGACAAACTGGAAAACATACTACAAAGCACAGAATGATATCCTGGAAAATAAATACCCCGGTATCATCATCCCGGGAATCGAGGTACGCAAGGGAATCTGGGTGGGGCGAAACATCCAGGTCCCGAACAATGTTGCCTTTGAAGGGCCAACAGTGATTGGCGACAATTGCAGTATCGGGAAGAATGTCCGGATCGGTCGTGGAACCATCATAGGGCATGACGTAAAGGTGGATGCGGGTGCGAGTATGGACCACGCAATTGTCCTGTCGAGAACATTTGTCGGGCAACGCAGCACTATCCAGAATTCCGTCGTCCTTGGCAACTTACAAATTGATATCCAACGGAATACGTTCCATGTGGTTCGGGACAACCTCGTGCTTGCCGAAGTACCCCGATCACGGTGGGCTGACAAACTGTACCGTCTTGGCAATCGTCTGTGCGGACTGGTGCTGGGTATCCTCGTTCTCCCGGTCGTCCTCCTTGCACTATTGTTCCTTGCATGCCGACTCTCCTTTCCATTGTTATCACGAACCCGCAAAATCGGAGTTGACCTGAACGATCTTGCCGAGGGCAAGCTCCGCTTGCGTGTGTTTGATCTCTGGTATCTCGGCCCATTGAGAACTCCACAAAGCGCGATGAACGGTATCTCGCCGGCGTCCATTCTTCCACGTCCGTTAGCACGGCTTGGCAACATCATCAATATCATCACGGGTGATATTTCGCTTGTGGGCAATCGTCCCATGGATCCGGAATTCGCATTTTGCATGACGGAAGAATGGCAACGAACGCGTTTCAAATGCCAGGCCGGTTTCATCAGCGTACTGGATTCCATTGATAGCAACTCCCTCTCTGATGACGAACGCCGCAGGACCGAAGGGGACTACGCTCTCAATCGTTCTTTCAACATGGATTTCGCGGTATTGCGCGGCACCATGCTCAGGACTATTACTCGGATTATTCAAATAACTCCACCCGGACACATCCACGGCAAGAGTGCTCTCGGCAATCGCTGACCTGACGGCCCGCCTCAGGGTATCCTCTCGATAAACAGCCTGGTACATCACCCGCTTGCAACTCGACCACACTTTCAGACTCCAGTCTGTGGCGGAACTTCCTTCCTTTGTGTATATTAGCGACACAACCGCATTCTCATTGTTCGTGAGACCTCCAGCATGACCAGAATCCTGATCATTGATGACGATGAAGCGATATGTACTATCCTCAAGGATGTGCTGGAAGGAGAAGGATATGAAACAATGTACTGCCTGGCAGGTGAAGAAGGAATGCGCGCTTACGCTCGTTACCTGCCATCGGTAGTGCTCCTCGATCTTCGTCTCCCCGGAATAGATGGTCTTGCTGTACTCAAGGACATCCATGGTTTCGATCCGGATGCTGTTGTCCTCATGATAACGGGATACGGGTCAGTTGATTCCGCAGTCAGCGCAATCCGCATGGGTGCGAGCGACTATTTGCAGAAACCTCTCAGCAATGATGAGATTATTCTGAAGATTGAAAATGCTCTCCGTAACAAGGCGCGCTTGAACGAGCTTTCTTATCTCAAGGAGTACATTGCCGATCGCACTCCCACTATTGTTGGGGAGAGCAAGAACATGCGCTCTGCAGTGGAAGCACTCAAGAAAATGGCCGCGTATGGCAAGCCAATTCTGATTGCCGGTGAGCACGGGACCGGAAAGAACCTTGCTGCCCGCTTGGCGCATCAGGCCGGAAAACGAAGAGAGCGTCCGCTGGTCATTTTTGATTGCAGTGCGCTCCCCCCTCTCGAAATCGAGCAGGAACTGTTCGGCAGCGCAGACGGTCGGGGTGGAAATTCCAAGATGGACGAAGCTGAACACGGGACGCTGTTCCTCGAGAATATCGATTTCCTACCGGGCAGACTGCAACGGCGTGTTCTTTCCCTCTTACAAGGTGCCCCTCTTCAACTCCCTGCCGACAATCCGAGCTGGGATGGTCATGTCTTGGCTTCGACCAGCGCCCACCTTGATCATCTTGTCGAACTCAAAGGATTTGATCCGGGCCTTTACCGCATGCTGAAGGACTATACAATAACCCTTCCTCCGCTGCGTGAACGGGAAGAGGACATTCCCCTCCTCTCTGAATATTTTCTAGATCAGACAAACAAGGAGTTACGGATTGCCGTAGGGGGGTTCGAACCCGGAGCGATGCGTCAGCTGGTGGGATATTCGTGGCCTGGAAATATTCGGGAACTACGAGGTGTTGTTCGTAACGCGGCGCGGAACGCCCGTTCACATCTCATCAAGGAAGGCGATATTCATTTCATGGAGCGACACTAGGGGCTTCATTCTCTGCCGCGGGCAACAGGCAAACCCTGCTTGTTCCACTCTACCATCCCACCATCCATATTGATGGCTGTGAATCCATGTTGTGCAAGAAAGCCGGCTGCCTTTCCACTGCGATTTCCCGTCCTGCAATATGCAAGTATGGTTTTCCCTCGGAACACCTCAAGCTCCTTCATCCTGTTTCCGAGTTCTTGCACTGGAATTAATAGGGAATTGGGAAGATGTCCCAATTCTCCCTCATGTTCTTCCTGTGTCCGAACATCCAGAAGAACAATGTCCGGACTCTCTTTGATCAAGTCCCTCGCCTGATCCACAGTCAACACCGTGTAGTTCAGCGTCATGTGTTCACGGTCTTTGTGTGTACAACTCGGTATCCTGAACGTATCCATCCGGAAGTGCCGCCGACGAGATTCAGAACATTTGTATAGCCCGCCGCCTGAAGGATGTGTGCAGCTTCCAACGAACGCCCTCCACTCTGACACACACACACAATCCCTGCCTTCTTATCAGAAGGAAGCTGATGCACTTTCCGGGCAAGCTGGCCAACAGGGATGTTCTGCACGCCATCAATTGCCCCAGCAGCCAGTTCAAACGGCTCCCGCACATCAAGAATCAGAAACCTGTTGTCACTTGCCAGCAGCTCTTTCAGCTCTTTGGCAGTAACGTTGCGTACGTTGTCAGATGGTTGCAGGACGCGCTGGGCACCACACTGAAGGGTCATCGTACCCCCCGCAGCCGAGGCATCGGCAAGTGGCGGAAAAAACTCCTTTACAAAATCAACATACTCGGCTTTTGTTCTCTTCTGAAGAAACGGATTGTTCCGTTTTTCATCCAGCAAGTAGGAGAATTGATTGTCTTCATAGTCATGGCCGGGATACATTTTCACATCATCCGGAAGTGGGAGTATTTTCTGGAACAGACTTTCATATTGCTCTTCTGCACTCCCGCCCGGTAAGTCGCTTCGACCGGCCTGTCCGATCAGGAGCAGATCCCCAGTGAACAGAGCATCCCCGGTATACACGGAAATATGATTATCTGTATGTCCCGGTGTGAACAGGATCCTCAGTGAAAGGGTACCCGACTCTACAACGTCGCCATCTGAAACGAATCGGGTGATGGGAATAGCGGCATTGGCGCGCAGCGTGTCACCAATACCAAACCGGTCACCTTGATCAACAATCTTCCACTTATGCTTGGTGTTTTCGTGCATTACCACTTCAGCACCAAACTTTTGATGTAGTTCCCCGGCACCCGAGACATGGTCGGCATGCGTATGTGTGTCAATAACGTGCGTGAGGCGAACGCCCAACTGGTGTAGTTGACCTTCGAGGGTGGAAAAATCCTCCCTGTTCGGGTCAATTATGACAGCAACCCGGTTGACTGAATCCACAAGAATATATGAAAGCGTCCCCGTTCCGTCTGTAGACCGTATCTGGATGATATTCATGGCTTCTTGCTTTGGTATGCCTTTTGTGATTAATGAAGCGACAGGATGCACTGAAGAAAGTATAACCAAACACATTCTCATGTTCAAGCGAATTGAATATCATCAACCGTCCACCACAGGAACAAAAGTAACACGTGAAATGAGGCCCGCAGGCTCATTTTTTCTCATTGACTTACCTTGGTGATTTATTTATATTGGCCGTGTATTCTGTGCATTATAATGGTTGAAACTATCATCACGGCACGAGTGTTGATAGAATGCACACTCAGCAGTCCAATTCACGCTTGCATAAGATAGGGGAGCACTAATGGAAGGCAATTTCTCCAATCGGGTTCAGGACGTCATTCGTCTGAGTCGTGAAGAAGCCCTGCGATTGGGCCACGACTATATCGGCACCGAGCACCTCCTCCTCGGGGTCATCCGTGAAGGCGAGGGGATTGCCGTGAAGATTCTTCGGAACCTTGGTGTCGATCTCTACAAGCTGAAAAAGGCCATTGAGGATACGGTGCGCACATCCGGTGGGACACTTACCATCGGAAACATCCCTCTTACCAAACAGGCGGAAAAGGTCCTTAAGATCACCTACCTTGAGGCGAAACTATACAAGTCGGATGTCATCGGCACAGAACACCTCCTTTTGTCTTTATTGCGGGATGACGATAACATTGCCGCTCAGATTCTGCATCAGTTCAACATACATTACGATGTCGTACGCGGCGAGCTGGACAATATCATCAGCGGCAAACCATCCTCCCCGACACATACGGCAACCGCTGAAAAGAAGCAGGAAAAATCAAAGACTCCCGTTTTAGACAACTTCGGTCACGACCTCACAAAGCTGGCGATGGAAGACAAACTCGATCCAATTGTCGGCCGGGAAAAGGAGATTGAGCGTGTTGCCCAGGTGCTCAGTCGACGCAAGAAAAACAACCCGGTATTGATCGGCGAGCCGGGGGTCGGCAAGACCGCCATCGCCGAGGGCCTTGCCATGCGTATTGTTCAAAAGAAGGTCTCACGTGTACTGCATGGAAAGCGCGTGGTGACACTTGACCTGGCTGCGCTGGTTGCCGGAACCAAGTACCGGGGCCAATTCGAAGAGAGAATGAAAGCCGTCATGAATGAACTGGAGAAGGCAAAAGATGTCATCTTGTTCATTGATGAACTGCACACGATTGTAGGTGCCGGCGGAGCTTCAGGATCGCTTGACGCTTCAAATATGTTTAAACCCGCTCTCTCCAGAGGCGAGTTGCAATGTATTGGGGCCACCACCTTGGATGAATACCGGCAATACATCGAGAAGGATGGAGCACTCGACAGACGATTTCAAAAGATCATGGTTGACCCGACAACGGTCGACCAGACTACACAGATACTCAAGAATATCAAGCACAAGTATGAAGAACATCACGGTGTACGCTATTCCGACAAAGCGATTGAAGCAGCTGTACGTTTGAGCGATCGTTACATTACCGATCGTTTTCTGCCGGACAAGGCCATAGACGTCCTGGACGAGTCGGGTTCCCGGGTTCATCTGGCCAATATCCATGTCCCGAAGGAAATCCTCGATCTGGAAGGTGAAGTGGAGAAGATCAAGCAATCCAAGAACCAGGTGGTAAAGAACCAGAATTTTGAAGAAGCCGCTCGACTGAGAGACTTGGAGAAAAAACTTCTCAGCGACCTTGAGATTGCCAAACGAGAATGGGAGCTCAAGGCCCAGGACACCATTCATGAAGTTACGGAAGAGCAGATGTCGGATGTGGTCGCCATGATGACGGGCATCCCGGTAAATAAGATTGCAGAGTCGGAAACCGAAAAACTCCTGAAAATGGACAAGATACTGAAAGATCAGGTTGTCGGTCAGGATGAAGCAATCGAAAAACTCACCAAAGCAATCCGGCGAACTCGTGCCGGCCTTAAGGACCCTTCCCGTCCGATTGGCTCGTTCATTTTCCTTGGCCCTACAGGCGTCGGGAAGACCGAATTGGCAAAGGCCCTTGCTCGCTATCTCTTTGATTCCGAGGAATCCCTCATCCGTATCGACATGAGCGAGTATATGGAAAAATTCTCTGTGTCCCGACTGGTTGGAGCTCCTCCGGGGTATGTTGGATACGAGGAGGGTGGTCAGCTCACCGAGAAAGTCCGCAGGAAGCCGTATTCCGTTGTCCTTCTTGATGAGATCGAGAAAGCACATCCCGATGTTTTCAACATTCTTCTCCAGGTTCTTGATGATGGCATCCTGACCGACAGCCTTGGTCGCCGCGTTGATTTCAAGAACACCATACTCATCATGACATCAAATATTGGTACCCGCGAGTTCAAGCCGGGTGGCGGATTCGGGTTCAGTGCCGGATCGGCGAAAGATACATATAGCGGCATGAGGTCTGCCGTTGAGGACGCTCTCAAACGAGTCTTCAACCCCGAGTTCCTCAATCGTATTGATGACACAATCATCTTCCACCAGCTTGAGAAGCACCATATTCTGGAAATTGTTCAGATTCAGATGCGTGATCTTGTAAAACGCATTTCCTCGATGGGGATCACCATCGAACTGAACAAACAAGCAAGGGAATTCCTGGCAGAAAAGGGATACGACCCTGCGTTTGGCGCGAGGCCATTACGACGCGCACTACAGAAGTATCTGGAAGACCCGATTGCCGAAGAGTTATTAAAAGGAAAATACCCTGAAGGCAGCACTATCCGTGTGCGATTCAGCAAGAAAAGCGGGGAGCTGAAATTCGGGACCGCACACTCGGAGGAGAGTGGCGGCGATTTTGAGGAAGAGCAAAAACCCGCTAACGCGACATAACAGCACGATCTCTTCTGGAATAAAAAAGGGTCCCGCTTTCCGGCGTGACCCTTTTTACTGCTACATACCACAGACGAAGCCCTACACCTTCTGACGAATGCTCGGAAGACCGAATTTTTTCAGTCTGTATCTGAAGTTTGCTTCACTCAAACCAAGGATCTGAGCGGTCTTCGATTGATTGTACATATATTGTTTCAATGCACGCTGGATAAGCAGTTTCTCAATAAGATCCAGCGATTGGTCAAGGATGAAGATATTCCCACCATGGATGTTTTCGATGGCATCGGTAAGATGCTGGCGCTCATCAAGAAATTCTCCTGGCAGTTCTAGCTTGTCGCCATGGGAGATTTGAACAGCTCTGCCGATGACCGCAGCAAGTTGGCGGACGTTTCCGGGCCATTGTCCCTGAGAAAGAACATGTGCCGTGTTCTCATCAATCTCCTTCACCGACTTCCCCATGAGCACACAATACTGCTTCGTGAGTGATGTAATAAGAGTCGGAATGTCCTCAAGGCGCTGACGCAATGCAGGAACCTCCACCAATTCAAACTTCTCGAGATACGAACTCAAATCGCTGGAGAGAACACCGCTTTGTGCCAGCCGGATCAGGTTCTGACTAATGGTAACAATTACTTTGAGTCCGGCGTATTTCTTTCGTCCATCCTTTAAGAAGCTCGTCAGCAGTGAATGATTATGTGGAGCCATACTTTCAATATCTGAGACAATCAGTGTGGCATAATCCGCTAGGCCCGTCATCCTGCGGCCCGTCATTGCTTCCGCTGCACCGGCGTCGCCACTGGCAAGCACGGCACGTATCTCCGCATCGGTTGCTGAACAAGAATCCAGAAGAACGATGTTCTTTTTCTTCCCCCGTTCCGCATGGATCTCAAATGCGATTGTTCTTCTCCCTGATCCGGCCTCTCCCAACAAGAGAATGTCCTCTTTCCCTTGGGCGAGCTTAGACACCTGTTTTACAATCTTCTTTGCAAACGCACTATTACCTGCAAGCTTACTTTCCTGAGCCATCGCGTGGATCTCCTTTGAGAATCGAGACAATAAGGCGGTTATAATACGAAGAATGATAAGGCGGAAAACCGCGGGAAACAATGTACAGGAACTCAGGGAATTTCCTGTGGGTAGTCAGATAAAGAAGGACGAGGTGGGGCATCACTGCTGCGATGAAAATTATCGCATCTTTCTGCGTGGCGGATTCTTGAGCAGCAGTTAAGAGCGCTGAAGCGGCTGAAGAAAAAAAAGGGCGAGTCAATGACTCGCCCTACGATAAACTCTGGCAACGACCTACTCTCCCACACGTTCGCACGAGTAGTACCATCGGCGCTGAAGGGCTTAACTGCCGAGTTCGGAATGGGATCGGGTGTAACACCTTCGCTATGG
>CAZIHJ010000055.1:0-2779 GCA_964538485.1 uncultured Chitinophagales bacterium
ATCTTGAGGGGGTGGCGCCCACAAGGCATGCGGGTTCAAGTCCCGCCTTCCGCACGAAATAAGGCCTCTCATGAGGCCTTATTTGTTTGCCCTCTCCTTTTACGATGATTGATCAACAAACCAAAACTCTTGTTCTCATTGCCGTGTATTCGGTGTTGAACAAACCCCGCCATCTCAAGCGCATTCTGTCAAGTCGTGCTGTTGGTGACATTGAGCCAACCAAAGTGCGCGAGACCCTTCTGCAGGTACATTTGTTTGCGGGTTTTCCAGCTTCGATTGAAGCATTTGAAGTCCTTAGGTCCACCAGTCCCATCCGCAAGACACCCACGGTCAAAAAGCATAAGTCAGACCCACGAAAGGCAGGCCGGGACCTTTATCGGAAAGTCTATATGGGGAACTATCGAAAGGTAATGAACCATCTGAACCAACTTGATCCCCAACTGGCAGATTGGATTCTTGGGTATGGGTATGGAACAGTGCTGAACCGGAGGGGTCTTTCTCTTAAGGAGAGGGAAGTCATTGCCATTAGTATACTTGCAGCACTTGGGTGGATGCGCCAGCTCCACTCTCATATACGGGGGGCAGTAAACGTCGGAGTTTCAAGCGATGTCATCAGGGAGGTCTTGCGAATCACCACACCATACATAAGCCGGCCTCGGGTTGCTCAATTCAAGACTATATTGTCCGTTGCCAACGTATCCGAGAATACAAGAAATGCTTGACTTTGATACCAGTTGGCTCTATATTCTAAACAGCTTAACTGACCTACAAAAATTCAAATGAAAAACAAACCACACTCGATTGTCCTCCTTTTCTTGCTTGTTTGTTTCGTTGCGATTGCAGCGGCGTCACCCATAAGAGATGGGAGTCTCTCAGCAATCAGCGATGGCGTGAGCATTACGATCCGCTGGTTGAGTGAAGACGAAACCAGTGTCTTGCGCTACGAGATCGAACGAAAAGCAGGTGTCAACGGTCAGTTTATTCCTCTCGCGGCAATGTCGTTGCGTGGCAACAATAGTGCATACGAGTACGTAGACGATTCAGCCTTTCGTCTGACTGAGAGCATCTACCAGTATCAGGTCAAGGTGGTTTTTAGCAACGGTTCCGCTCCGGTGTACTATGGTCCGATTACGGTCAGACACGATGTCAGCAGTGTTCGTCGCACATGGGGCAGTATCAAAGCAATGTTCCGATAAGGCCATGGTTCATCACCAGGGAGTTGTTCAGGCGATACATACAGTGTCGCCTTTTTTATGATAGACTTGCACAAGCCACTGATTCTTGCTTCCCGTTCGCCCCGTCGCATCAACCTTCTTCACCAAATCGGACTTACCCCGGTAGTGATGCCGAGCGGAGTGGAGGAGATCATTGATGAGACGAGAGAGCCGGAATACAATGCCGTTGCTCTTGCCCTCATGAAAGCGCAGGACGTCAGCAGGAGAATTGTTGATGGTATTGTCATCGGAGCCGATACCATTGTTGTTATCGATGGAAGATTTCTCGGGAAACCTGAATCGCATGCTGACGCCGTGAGAATGCTCGAGTTGTTGAGTGGAAACACCCACCGTGTCTATACCGGATTTGCGTTGGTGGAAAGACCATCGGACAAAGTTCTCACGGATGTGGAGATGACGCTGGTGACGTTCAGACAGCTTCCGAAGGATGAAATTGAGCGGTATGTGTCATCAGGTTCGCCGATGGATAAGGCAGGTGCGTACGGCATTCAGGATGATTATGGGGCGGTGTTTGTCACGCGCATTGAGGGATGTTTCTACAACGTCGTGGGTTTTCCGCTTGCTCGTTTTCACAAACGACTTCAGGAATTTCAATCCCAACTGAACACACAGGGGAATGCCAGATGAACAAGAGAATTCGTGTCCTTGTTGCCAAGGTAGGTCTTGATGGCCATGACAGGGGAGCAAAAGTTGTGGCTGCGGCGTTGCGGGACGCCGGTATGGAAGTTATCTACTCCGGTCTCCGTAAGACTCCTGAGATGATCGTGGAGGCCGCGTTGCAGGAAGATGTGGATGCGATCGGGGTGAGCATTCTGAGCGGAGCGCACATGACGGTTTTTCCAAAGATCATCGGTTTGTTGAGAGAGAGGGGACTGCATGATGTATTGTTGTTCGGTGGAGGAATTATTCCCGATAGCGACATTGCGGAACTTAAGAAGTTGGGTGTGGGGGAACTCTTCACTCCGGGCGCTTCGACTCATGCGATAGTTGAGTATATTCAGGCGCGTGTTGGAGCTGAGAATCCATAGTCCAAAAACAGACATCCCCTCGCTTGGAGGGGATGCAATCAATCTGAACCCGGATGCGCGTTCCGGTGATACTCAGGAGCCAACTCTCACATTAACAGCCTGCAATCCCTTCGCTCCCTGTTCAACATCAAATTGAACGGTATCCCCTTCCTTGAGACTCTTGTAGCCGTCTCCCGAAATTGACTTGAAATGCACAAAGAGGTCTTCGCCGGTTTCCCGCTTGATGAAACCGTACCCCTTTGCATTATTGAACCACTTCACTGTACCTTTTTCCATACTGTGAAGCCTTTCATGTTGGTGGACTGATTGAACACCTCGCCTGTTCGTGCTTCCTCGACTGGAGAAAAGCAAAGCGAACGCTGTTTCGAATCAGATGACCATCCCACCATTTCCAGCAAACGCACCAAAATCCTGAAAACAAAACAGATACGGTGTTACGTAAACTATGGGACAATGGTAAGAAAGCGGTTCGAGAAACGCAAGCGATACTGCCTATTCGTCGTTCCCGGTTGCGCT
>CAZIHJ010000055.1:2879-14143 GCA_964538485.1 uncultured Chitinophagales bacterium
TCGAACCCCTTCGGGTTGGGATCGGTTCCGGTGATGTAGTAGGACACCCGTGAACCACGCTTGACGGGTCGACCGAGTGCTATCGCAACTTCATACGCTGCGCTCTTGTTTCTCCGTCCCGAATCGATTTCGCGCTGGTAGTCCTGCAGCGACTCCTTGAGTGACTCGGTTCGCGCAAATTCCTTTACATCAATCTTATGGTCCATAATATTCTGGGCGGTCCGTGTGTATAGCGCATGAAGGCCGTCAATATCTTCGTTGAGTAGGTACAGAATGCCTTGTCTGAGGAATGAACGACCGAACCGCTCCATGCTTCTGGAGATGAGGGACGAGCCCTTGATCGTTACCTTGCCCTCGTAGTCAAGCAAGGCGTAGTTCTTCTTTTTGTAACTGAGTATCTTTTGATACCTGCCATCAAGCGCTATTGAAATCCCATCAGGCAAAGTGCCGGACATCGATCGAATAAATTCAATTTCACGTGCTTCACCAACAACATCCGTGGGAGGGATAAAGAAGATCCCATCAGTATCAACTTCTATAACCTTGCCGCCGTTTTTCTCGATGTACTCTATCATCTGATGAAGAAGGGCCTGACCTGTTTTGGTAACGATATCGGCCTGAGCATAGTCATTAAACAAAGCGCGGCCATAGCCCAGATATCCATAAAAGGAGTTAATGAGTATCTTGAACGATGATTGCATGGCGTCCAATCGAGAGCGCTCATCCGCAGCACTTGCGGCTTTCATCCTCCGCTTTGCATCAAGTCGCATGGTTGTCAGACTCTGGAGTAACTCCTGAAATACATAACGCACATCCGCGGCCGGCGAAACACCCTTATTGATCATAATCGAAGGGTACAGGGATTCCACATCGGCATGAAGAACGGGCCCAACAACACCGGAAATGAATATGTCGGTGTATCCTCCGGTTGTCTGGAATCCTTCACGTGGTTTTGGAATGGAGTGCTTCACACGCAGGTAGTCGCGCACTAGCAGAGCTTCGATCTTGCTGGCAGCTCCGATCCTCGCGGTTACCCCGTAAGAAAAAGGAAGCATTTGTGTCAGATAAAAAGCACTGCCTGACAGTCTATCGCTGAGAGCGCGGGTTTCCCGAACATCGTCCATTGCGTAGTCCATCAGCGGGTTGGGGTCGTGGTCCCAATGCCATGAAATCTTGCTTCCCTGGATGTACGTCCTTTCATCGCTTGCAAAACCGAAATACTGTGCGGCGTATTTTAATCCATGGCTTTCCATGTTTCGTTTCACCATGTCGTAGCTCTGGACCAGCATCAACGTATCAACGATATGGCGTCCGGCGATGTCAGTAACCGTGTAATCATATGATCGCTCGGCATATGACGTACGACTGTTGAAGGATTGAGGTATTGAACCGTCCCGGCCAACGGCGAAGGGCACGCCATGGAGTTCGCACCGTTTGGTGATGTACGGGAGGTCGAAATTGAAGATGTTGTGTCCCTCTATCACGTCCGGATCGCGTTCACGGATTATGCGGACAAGTTCGACGAGCATCTCTTTTTCTCCGAGTTCTTTCCCGTTAATGAGATGTTCCCATCCGTGGTTGTCGGAGAGAGAAATCAGGATGATCTTATCGCCTGCACGACTGGAATTGCTAAACTTGAATGCGGGTGCAGTGTAGGTTTCGATATCGAGTTGAAGCCGATGAAGGTCGGCAAAGGCCATTCCCTTGAAGAGCGTTCGACCACTCTGCATCAGGTATTGGGTTACCGGATCGGAATAGAAATGTAGTACATCAAGGTCGTTGTAATTCTCGACCTTTGTCAGTGCGAATTGGTTATAACGATCTAGAACAAAGCGGATTGCATCCCATAACGCGGGCCATTCTTCAAAGGCGCAAAGATAGCGGTAGAAGAGGTTTCCGTCGAGTTCCTTTAACCAATGCTTCTTGGGAAATCCATCAATATATTTTGGATCAGACAGGAACAGGAAAGGAAAGAATGGAACATCCTCATGGCGGACACCGTCTGCGTTTCTGAAGTACACGCGCATTGAACGTTCATCCAGCTGGTGGACACCGACAATACGCTCGTCCTCACTATGTCCGTAAAGAAGTTGGTCCATCTGTAGTGTATGAAGGGGCAAATCTGGGTGGAGGCGCTGATGTAGCTCGTAAGAAATCTTGTCAGCCGGGGAATTGACTGGTCAAATACACCGAGCTGGCATGGATGCTCGGTTGAGAATGTACACGAACCACATCGGTATATGAGACTTAGCTGAAATTCAAATACCGTGGCCTGCAAAACGTCCCGCAAAGCGGGGTCGAGGCTCGTCCCGACTGGACAGTCGGGACGGCGAACCCACTACTCATCCGTTCAAACTGGAGATAATCTTCGCAATCTCCTGGCGGCCACGCGGCGTCTTGAACCAGAGCTCCTTTGCCAAAGCATCAGCCCGACTAGAGTATTCGAGTAATTGAATGCGTCGCCACGGTCGACACGCCTTCGTGGATCTCACTTTACCAGAGTTATGAGACTGTAAGCGCTTATCGGGATTAGCCGATTCACCAACGTATGTCTTCTGACATTTTTCTGAAAACAGGATATCAACGAACGCAGCCATTTCGTTGGCGGAGAGGGTGGGATTCGAACCCACGATACCGTTGCCGGTATACTACCTTTCCAGGGTAGCCAATTCAACCGCTCTTGCACCTCTCCGTGCAATTCGGTGGAAAAGATACAAAAAATGGCCAGAGAATGCAATTTGCTATTCCCGGTCATGCTTCTATATTGTCTGCCGTCATCATCATCCACGAACACAACGAATGTCCAGAGCGAAAGCAACCTTCACAAGTGCAGTATGGAATCATGCGGGCCGGACGCTTGAGTTTGTGTTCATGTACGGTACCTCCATTGTCCTCGCACGCGGGTTGGGCGTCGTAGAAAACGGAACCTTCGTCAGTCTTCTCAGTGTCTCACATCTTCTTCTGGTTCTCTCTTCATTCGGATTCGAGGCTGCGCTCAATAAACATATTCCCCAACTTCCGGTCGCCGGGGCCGAACTTCAACTCCGGCATGTTCTCAGAACAGTACTCGGTATTCGGGGGATCCTGGTGGTAGCAGCATGCGGCCTTTTGTATCTTACAGTCACTCTGCTCCCATTTATACTATCCGGTGCTGTTTCCTCGTATTTGTGGCCTCTGGTCATCCTCAGTGTTGCGAGGTCCTTTTCATCGCTCCTTGCAATGGTGCTAACTGCCCAACTAAGAACGGCAATGACAGCATCTGTAAACGCGGTACTCAGGGCCATTGAATTTGCCGGAACCCTTTTGATGATGAGCTCCGGGTTGACGGTCGAAGCTGTGCTCCTATTCTTCATGGCTACGTCGACAATACAAATGTTCTGTTATTTCATTCTCCTTCGGCAGAACCTGTTCGGCAAATCCAGCACGATGTCGGTTGTACCGCTGCTTGCATTTGGAGGCGTATTCTGGATAAACACGATTGTGGATTACTTCCTTGGCCGTCAGGGGGATGTTCTGATGCTGACGGCACTGATGGATGATGCGTTGGCTGCATCCCTCTATGACGTCGCCTATTCAATGTCGCAGCTTGCCCTCATGGCTATGACCGTGGGATTGGGTGGGGTTGGTTTTGCAACATTTGCACGGTTGGCAGTTGAGCGATCAGAAGTTCTGGATCGGTTCTACGCGTTCCTTGTACGTCTCATGTCGATGTTGACAATCCCTCTGTTTGCTTTCCTGCTATTCAATGCTGGTGTGGTCGTAAGCGTCTTATACTCAACCCAATACGCTGGTGCGGTTGCCCTCGTCCAGGGCATGATGATCTTTCGCATTCTGTCACGACTCTTTGCCGGTCCCGAGAATGCTGAGTACCTGCTTTCGAAAGGACATGTCTGGATTATTGTTGTCATTGGTCTGGTGGGGGCGCTGATGAATGTTTCAGGAAATGCTCTGCTTATCCCGCGCCTCGGAGCCATGGGGGCTGTTGTTGCAAGTGGCGTTGCAAACCTCGTCGTCAATTTTCTCGGCGCACGTTCGGTCTTCCGTGTGTCTCCAATTCAATTGCAGTTCGTGTATTGGTTGAAACTTGTAATTATTGGAAGTCTTGCTTCTCTCTGCGTCATTGTCATTGACCTTCCGTGGCCGGAACTATCGCTTGTGCTGCGAGCATGTGTATTTCTCTTTCTTGTCCTGGGTGGTCTCATTCTCTTCAAACCGTTGAAGACCGAGGACGTGGAATGGTTAGCCCGGATTGATGATCGATTGATCCCCGTACTTGCTCCTCTTGTAAGGGCCGGGAAATAGACATGCGCATAGCCATCATCACAGGTGCTGTCAATGAATCATCGGGGCTCGGAAGAATAGCAGGAGCCCTTGCGCAGCAGTACGCTAATTTTGGGCACGACGTGCATACGATTGCTCAAGAGTACGACACGAAGGGTGCTGAATTCCAATCGCATCGGGTATCACAGATTCCATTTTCATCAGCGTTGAACAAGCTCCTGTTGCGTTATGCAGGAACACGACTCCTCCGCGAGCTCTCCTGTGATATCGTCCACTCCTTCGGCGTCGGTCGCGGAGCAAACGTGGTGTCTGCACAGAGTTGTCACCTTGCGGGAATGCGTATCCGTGCAGATTTGCGGCAACGCCACGAGCTCTTTGAGGAACGCAACTGGGGGTTCTTCGACCGTGTTGTGTTGCAGGATGAGGAGCATCTTCTGACATCACCGGAAACACACCGCATCATTGCCGTCTCGCACCTCGTCCGCAACCAGTTGCGTGAGTTTTACAACGTGCCCCCAGAAAAGATCGTCGTAATTCCCAACGGCATTCATCCGGAGCGTTATGTGCTCGCTCGACATGAGGCAGCACGACAGACAATGCGAAAACAATTCGGCTGCGCCGACAATCGTTTTGTCCTGCTCTTTGTTGGAAATGAATTTGACCGTAAGGGGTTGCGTACTATTATTCAGGCACTGGGACGTATGCGTGACTCATCGCTGGTGCTCCTCGTTGCTGGCAAAGCCGATCCTGCACCGTATCTCACTCTTGCCCGTCAACTGCAAGTCTCGTCTCAGATACAGTTTGTCGGCAGTGTAAAACCACCCGAACAGCTTTTTTTTGCCGCCGATGTGTTCGTCTTCCCGACACTCTACGAGCCATTCGGTATGGTTGTGATTGAAGCAATGGCGGCAGGGGTTCCGGTAGTCACTTCGAAGAACTGTGGGTCGGTGGAGGGAATGGAAGATGGAAAACAAGTGCTTCTCCTGAATGATCCGGAATCCGTGGATGAGTTATGCGAGTCAATCAAACGAATGAAAGGCGATCAACTATTGCGCGAGAGAATTGCACAACGTGGAATGGAGGAATCGAAACGGTTTGCGTGGGAGAATATTGCAGAGAAAATGATAGATGTGTATAAAACAATTCAAAAGGAACAATGAAAAAGGCAAAAGGAAAAAGATAAAAGGAAAAAGGTAAAAGTAAAAAGGTAAAAGTAAAAAGGGGGAAAACGGTTTGTAGTTAAACAATGAGCAGTCAGCAATTAGCAATGAAAAACGAGAAACTTGAACCCTAAATCCAAAATCACCTTGAACCCAACCCTTGAACGCTGAATCCACACACGCATCTCCTCGCATTTGTGCCATCGTCCTCAACTGGAACGGCGGCGAACGGATTCACCGGTGCGTTCAATCATTGTTCGCATCAACCGACGTGCAGGTGAATGTCGTTGTGATTGACAATGGGTCAACGGATGGCTCGAACGAATCACTTGCTGCTGCGTTCCCATCCATTTCATTGATTCGACTCGGAAAGAACCTCGGTCTTGCCAAAGCGCGCAACGAGGGATTGCGTTGGGGGATGGGGCAGGGTTTGGATGCAATGCTTTTCATTGACGACGATGCCCGTGTTGCACCTGACACGCTCTCGCAACTCTGGCAGACTCTGCACAACTCTCCCGAAGTCGGCATTGTAACGCCAAGGATACTCGACGGCAACAACGAAAAGATTATCTGGTACGATGGGGGAGTGACGAGTATCTTCGGCGATCCGGTACACAGAAACATGGGTGCCGACGCCGATACTGCAAGGCGAGAACCTTTGGAGATCAAGTTTGCCACCGGCTGTTGTCAGCTTATCAAGCGTGAAGTGGTTGAGCGAATCGGTTTGCTTGATGAAGCATTCTTCGTGTACAGTGAAGATGCAGACTATTCGTTTCGGGCAAGGGAGGCGGGGTTTCGCATTGTTCACGTTCCTGAAGCAATTGCATGGCATGAACAGTCAGGCGATACCAAGAAAAACAAAGGGAAGTGGTATCGGGATTACTACGTCACGCGGAACAAGTTGCTCTTTTTCAGAAAACACCTCCGTGGTTGGCGATGGATCCTTGCCATCGGATATTTCAAGGTGAAGTACGTGATCGTTCCCATCGGATACTTCTTTGCCACCTTCCAGTGGAACCGTATGCAGGCGGTCGTAGCGGGCGTTCTGGACTACGTTCGTGGTCGCTTTGGAGAAAGAGCTGTATGAAAGTCCTCGCCGTTGATCAAACCGGAGTGCTTGCAGCCGACCGTGGTCTCTGGCGCTCACTGAATGGTGCGGATGGTTGCACGGTTGTCCTCGTCATTCCGGAATCCTGGCCGGAACCGGGAATGACATTGCAATACGAGCCAGAGAGTTCTCACCTGAAAGTCATTCCCGCACGCGCACTCTTTGCAGGCAAGTCGCACCGTGCTTTTTATCCGTCTCTTGCTTCGATTGTCGCCAACGAGGGACCCGATATTCTCTACATAAACGCCGAGCCGGAGAGTTTCCTCGCATGGCAAGCGGCGCGCATCAAGCAGAAGAACCCGCAGATGAAACTCATCTTCATGTCATGGCGGAACATTGACTATCCCCCGGGGGATTTTCCATACAAGTTGCCGTTTCTCAATGCACTCGCCGAGCGGACGACGCTTTGCTGTGCCGATCATTGCGTTGCACACAACGAGTCAGCAAAAGAGATATTCCAACGAAAGGGATTTACGAAGGTAACATACATACCGCCAGCGGTGGATGGAGCCCTGTTTTATCCGCTTAAGTCGGGAGTTAAGAGTCGAGAGTCGAGAGTCATCGGGTTTGTGGGTAGACTGGTTGAAGAGAAGGGAGTCGATGTGCTTTTCAACGCGGTCTCGAGATTGCAAACGGACGATTCGCTTCTCATTGTTGGTGATGGACCTGCGAAAGCCGAGTTACAGCGACTCGCTTCTAGTCTTGGCATTGCGGATCGCGTAACGTGGGTTGGGCCTGTTCTTCACTCGCAGGTTGCGGAACAATTGCGCGCGATGGGCGTGCTCGTGCTCCCTTCAAGGACGACGAAGTACTGGAAGGAACAGTTTGGTCGGATACTGATAGAAGCAATGGCTTGCGGCGTTGCAGTTGTCGGTTCGGACTCAGGAGAAATTCCCAACGTGATCGGCGATGCGGGATTGGTATTCAAAGAAGGGCATGAAGAAGGACTGAGGGCGCAACTGATTACGCTGGCGGATGAACATGTGAGAGACGGGTTTGTTGAAAGGGGTTTTGCGAGAGTGTCTCAAATGTACAGTTTGGATGTTGTTGTTAGTCAATGGTTGCGACTGTTCAAAGGATTGACAACCTGAAGATCAACGTCATGGTGAGCGAAGTCGAACCATGATACTTGCAAAAGTTCATCTTTCGACTACGCTTAAGGTGATCGAGCGGGGGCTCTTGAGCCATGTTCTTGCCAGAAGCTTGACTTCTCTTCGCGGATTCGATAGTTTGCGAAGAAAAATATCATGTTCGGCGAGCCAATACCGGCAAAGTAACTTGGCGTTGATAGGAAGAAGGAACCCCCAAGTACGCCAAGAATGCAATTGAAGAGGGAGTTAAAACGAAGCACTATCTTCTCATTTTGTGTATTGCTTCTTGCTGTTCTCCAGTCCATGCCCAGGAGATTCGGGATTTTGTCAATCCCGGGCTAAAATTCGGCCATGCAGCTTCACACGAATGACCGAGGGCTATTCATTTGGAGTTGTGGCCGCAGTCGATGTTTGCAGGAAGAGAGTCCGATTCCATGTCGGAGTAGAAGGATCACGTGGCATCGGTATCGAGTGGGGGGCCGACTTTGATTGTAGAAGGATCACGTACTGAATTCGGTCACAGTCTCACGCCTTACCTTGGCGTTATCGCGTATCCATATTACACGATCACATTCATGTCGGAATCTGAGAACCTTCATGAAGCTGGTTTATATCTGAAAGCACCAATATAAATATCGGGGCCGAAGTTCACACTCGGACATTGACGTACGATGACAATTCAATCAAACATGACTCGTCCACCAACCCTCAAAATCTACTTCCCGCCTCCGTTGGTGTACGCCGGTGGTTTCTGTATCGGCTGGTTGCTCGGGCGGACGTGGCCCATCGATCTTCTTCCTGAAAACGAGAGACCGGTTGCCCTTGTGCTCGGTTGGGCTCTGATCGTGGTGGGCCTTGGTATGACAATGACCGGTCTGCTCACTTTCCTTCGAGTGCATACAGGCATTCTGCCGAATCGTCCCTCGACAACATTGGTGACGACGGGTCTGTACCGCTTCACCCGCAATCCGATGTATGTTGGCATGACCATTGCCTACATTGGTGGTGTGCTCTTGACCGACAATGCATGGTGTCTTGCCATTCTGTTTCCCGTTCTGACGATCATCAAGCATTTCGTGATCTTGCGGGAGGAGAAATACCTGACGGCAGTGTTTGGAGATGCGTATACAGAGTATTGCACACGGGTGCGTCGGTGGGTGTAGCCAAAATTCCGGAAATCACTTAACACTTAACAATCCAGAGAAGCTACAATGCCATCCACCAATTCCCATTTCCCCGAACCGACCGAATATCTCGCCTACTACGGCAAGTACATTGCCCTTGTTCCGAAGGGGGATATTCTGTCCACACTTACCAAGCAGATGAATGAGACATCGAGCTTGTTACGCGGCATTCCCGAATCCAAAGCCCTCACGCGCTATGCGCCGGGAAAATGGAGTATCAAGGAAACTGTCGGGCATATGATTGATTCTGAACGCGTGTTTGCCTATCGCGCGCTCCGCTTTTCCCGCAACGATAAAAATGCGCTTCCGGGTTTCGATCAGGAGCCGTATATTCAGTATGGTAACTACGATGCTCATCCATTCAATGAGCTTGTTGAGGAGTTTGCTCACGTCAGGCAGTCAACAATATTGCTTTTCAAGCATATGAGTGACGATGCGTGGCTTCGGACTGGCGTTGCCAGCGATGCGGAGGTATCGGTTCGAGCTCTTGCTTATATTATTGCCGGTCATGAGCTGCATCATGTGAGTATTCTTCGTACAAAGTATTTGTGAGCAGCAATGACGATCAATGACTTCCGGATGCTCGCACTGAGTTTTCCGGAAACTGAGGAGCGTAGTCACATGGATCATCCCGACTTTCGTGTATCCGGCAAGATCTTCGCAACACTCGGATATCCGGACAGGGGTTGGGGCATGGTGAAACTCACGCCGGCACAGCAGCACTTTCTTGTTGAGGCAGAACCGGAAGTATTCATGGTGGTGAAAGGTGTATGGGGTAAACGCGGTGCAACCTGTGTACACCTGCGGAGAGCTCGCAAGGGCATAGTGAGCAAAGCGCTCGCCTCGGCATGGTACAACACTGCACCGAAAGCGCTTGCAAGGCAGTTTGAGTTTCCATCGTTGGGGAATGAGTAGTCAGCCTTGACGGAATAAGGGAGGGTTGGAATATGAAAATGTTCCCGCGCTTTAGATTGATACTCGTGCTCTCGGCGGTTCTTCAGATGAATGCATTAGCAAATGACTTCTACCCTCTGCGAATTGGCAATGCATGGTTCTACGGTCCTATCAACCCGCAACCGGGCGATCCTACCGGTGCCGTGCGAGTCGTTGGTGATTCCCTGTTTTCAAATGGCCTCCGGTATTCTGTTCTAAGCGGCCCCGATGTTATGGGTGGCCGGTTTGTTCGATCGGACTCCACTTCCATATTCTACTTTAATACATACACAAATCAGGATGAACGGGTTATTAGATGCAATAGCCAGGTTGGTGATACGGCCCATATTGACTGGTTTGGGTACTATACTGTCCGACTTGCAGATATAGACACAGTGTTAATGTTTGGTATACAACTGCGTGTACTGACGTTTGAGCTTGATGGCCTCTCCTTCGCGGTGCTAAAATTTAGTGAGAGGTTCGGCCCAAAGACTGAGTGGCGTTACGCCGATCCTGGACCTCCGTGGCCGGATTGGGGGAGAGAACTCGTTGGCTGCATCATTGACAGCATACACTATGGCATCACGGTTGACGTTTCCGATGAATCACTGACTTCGCAGTCTTTCGAGTTGCACCAGAACTATCCCAATCCATTCAATCCTGAAACACACATCACCTACATGGTTCCGTCCCAAGGTTTGGCGTCGTTGCGAGTCTTTGACGTCCTTGGAAGGGACGTGCGGACACTGGTTCATGGTATTGAATCTCCGGGGCACAAGTCCGTGGTTTGGGATGGTCGGGACAACCACGATAGACCGGCAAGTACCGGCGTATATTTTTATGAGCTGAGAACGACAAGTGTGCGTCAAGTCCGAAGAATGCTCCTCTTAAGATAAACGAAAGCAGAACCGTATGAACGATGATTTGGATTTGGTGATAATCCTTGAGACCAGTAGTGAACCCGTCATCGCAATAGTCAAATCCATACTTGATGGTGCGGAGATTCCCTATCTGATAAAGGGAGAAGGACTGCAGAATCTCTTTGGAAGTGGGTCGATTGGACTGAATCTCACGGGACCCGCGCTGGTTCAAGTGAGACGTGAAGATGAATTTGAAGCACGGGAGTTGCTTGCCGGAATCGGTGATTCAGAAAGTGGTGAGCCTGCTTCAGAGTAACGGGTTCGTTTTGCTGTTCGCCTGCAGTTCTTCCCTCCGCAACGTCCTCCGCTATTGACAACTCACGCTTCTACTCATATAATAAGTGCGTGGACAACATTGACCTCATACTGACCCTTACCGGGGGACTTGCGGCCGCGCTTGCACTTGGGTATGTTACCCACCGGCTCGGGCTGTCGCCGATTGTGGGATATCTTCTCGCAGGTATTGTCGTCGGTCCTCACACGCCCGGGTTTGTCGGCAACCGGCATCTTGCGGAGCAAATGGCCGAGATCGGGGTCATCCTGCTGATGTTTGGTGTAGGGCTGCATTTCCATATCAAAGAATTGCT
>CAZIHJ010000055.1:14243-20324 GCA_964538485.1 uncultured Chitinophagales bacterium
GGAAGAGTCATTCCCTGGCTACTCAAGCGCGTTGCGGACACACGATCCCGCGAATTGTTTACACTCACAGTTCTTGTCGTAGCCCTCGGTATTGCCGTCGGTTCTGCGAAATTGTTTGGCGTCTCGATGGCACTTGGTGCATTCCTGGCGGGAATGGTGGTCGGACGTTCGGAGTTTAGCTTGCGTGCAGCAACGGATGCACTGCCGATGCGCGATGCGTTTGCTGTATTGTTTTTTGTCTCAGTGGGCATGTTGTTTGACCCCATGCATCTGATTGAAGCACCGTGGCAGGTGGCTGCTGCACTTGCAGTGATCTTGTTGGGAAAGCCACTTGCCGCATTAGCAATTGTCGTGGTACTCGGATATCCGGTCAGAGTTGCGTTTGCCGTGGCAGTTGCGCTGGCACAAATCGGCGAATTCTCATTCATGCTTGCATTGCTGGGGAATCAACTCGGCGCGTTACCGAGTGTTGCCATGAACACGATAGTCGCCGCAGCGATTATTTCCATCACCCTTAATCCACTACTGTATCGGTTGATTGATCCCATGGAAGCATGGGCTTCACGTCGCCCATGGGTGTGGCGTTTGCTCAATGCGCGGGTCCAGAGCCGGCTTCTTGATTCAACCAACCTGAACGAGGAACAAATTTCCCCGAATCACCGTACAGTGGTTGTGGGTTATGGTCCCGTCGGACAAACGGTGACGCGGTTGCTTCGTGAGAATGATATTCATCCCACGATTATCGAAATGAATCTGGAGACAGTGAACCGGTTGCGTGCGGACGGCATCCCCGCGGTGTACGGGGATGCGAACCACCATGACACATTGGAGAAGGCGGGGGCACAAGGCGCACTCGGTCTTATTCTCACATCATCCTCCTTGAAGGGTGGCGAAGAAATCATCCGGCGTGCGAGAGAGTTGAACCCCGATATTCAGGTGCTTGCCCGGTCCGCGTACGTTCGGGAAATGCCAGCGTTGCAAGACGCCGGCGCTGAGACAGTGTTTTCCGGCGAGGGTGAAGTCGCTCTGGCGATGACCATGGCCATCCTTCGCGGGTTGGGCGCCACGCCGGAACAAATCGACCGCGAACGTGAACGTGTACATGAGGAGCTCTTCGGGAGGTCAGAGGAAAAAGATATCGTCTATCGAACATGAGGTGAAGTCATGAGTCAATACAGAACTGCATTACCGCAACTTGAAGGCAGCTTGTTTCTTGCGGACGGAGGAATTGAGACCACGCTTATTTTCCTTGAGGGGCTGCAACTTCCTTACTTTGCCGCTTTTGATCTATTGAAGATGGAAGAAGGCACGGAGTCTCTGCGGAAATACTTCCGCTCGTATGCCGCAATTGCGAAACGGTACGGTGCCGGACTCATTCTCGAAAGCGCAACGTGGCGAGCCAATCCGGATTGGGCGACAAAACTGGGATACTCTCGCGGCGCACTTGCGGAAGTTAACCGGAAATCCATTAAGATACTCGAGGAGATACGGAACGAATATACAAACCCCGGCATGAAGCTCGTCATCAGTGGTTGTCTTGGACCACGGGGAGATGGATACAATCCTACTCAGATCATGTCAGCGAAGGGTGCCGAGGAGTATCACAGCGCTCAGATTGAATCATTTGCCGGAACTGCCGCCGATCTGGTTACCGCAATAACAATGAACTACGTCGAGGAAGCAATCGGGATTGCACAGGCAGCAAAAAAAAGCCGGCATGCCTTCCGTTATTTCATTCACAGTCGAAACCGATGGCAAGCTCCCGACCGGACAGACCCTCAAGGATGCGATTGAACAGGTGGACGATGTCACGGGAAAGTCTCCTTCGTACTACATGATTAACTGCGCCCATCCAACCCATTTTGATCATGTTCTCGGTGGCGGTGAGCCATGGCTGGAGAGAGTCCGTGGAATCAGAGCCAATGCTTCCATCATGAGCCACGCCGAGCTAAACGAAGCACCAGACCTGGACATTGGCAATCCTGCTGAACTCGGAGAACAATACGCGATGCTCAAAAAACGACTCAAGCGTTTCAATGTCATGGGTGGCTGTTGCGGCACTGATAATCGTCATCTGGAAGAGATGGCTAAAGCATGTCCGCCGTTGTTTTTGAGTTAGAGTTCAAGGAACCATGAGACTTGATATCTCGTTACTGCTACTAGAATCGAATCGACCATTAAAAAGAGTATGACAAAAAAAACAAGAACTGGGTTATTGGTTGGAGCAGTTGTGCTCGTGGGATTGGCGTTGCCTAAAACAGGCATCTTTGATGGCAAGAGCAGTGGCACCATTGACGCAAGCGGTCAAAGAGACCAACGGATTCAGGTGCGGATTCAGATCATCCGTCACGAGAAGATCGGTGAACGCGTCCAGGCGGTCGGTTCAATCCTCGCGAATGAAGAAATAGAAGTCAGGAGCGAAATTGCCGGAAAGGTCGAGACCATCTACTTCAAGGAGGGTGGAAGAGTACGAAAAGGTGATCAACTGCTCAAGATCAATGACGATGAGTTGCAGGCACGACTTCTCTCTTCACGATCACGGTTGCAACAGGCGGAGCAACAGTACGAACGTCAACAACAGTTGCTGGCAAAAAACCTCGTGAGCCAACAGGAATTTGATGCTGCAACAAACGATCTTAATGTGGTGCGTGGTGAAGCGCAGTTGATTGAAGCACAGACTGCAAAGACGACACTACGTGCCCCTTTTGATGGATCGGTTGGTTTGCGATTCGTGAGTGAGGGGAGCTATGTGTCCCCAAATACACTCATCACTTCATTGCAGGATATCGGAATAGTGAAGATTGATTTTTCCTTTCCGGAAAAATATGCCGGTGAGATCAAGAAGGGAGACAAGATTGCATTCACGGTTCAAGGTCGACAGCGAACGTACGCCGGAACAGTGTATGCTGTAGCGCCAAGGATTGAAGCTGCGACACGTACAGTGCGTGTCCGTGCTGTCAGTCAGAACACGGACGGGACATTGATACCCGGTGGGTTTGCCAGCGTTGAGGTACAACTGAGCGAGAAGGAAGGATTGGCTGTGCCGTCCTTTGCCGTAATACCGGAACTCAAGCGCCATAAAGTATTTGTCTTCAAGAATGGAGCGGCGGAGGAGCGGGTTGTGGAGATCGGTACACGGTTGGATGACCGCGTGGAAATCGCTGAAGGCCTGCAGGCAGGCGATACCCTGATCGTGTCCGGGATTCTCCAGTTGCGTTCGGGTATGCCCGTGGTGATCGCAGACAAAGAAAAGGAATGATCGTTTGAGCTTATCCGCAGTCTGCATCCGGCGTCCGGTATTGACAATAGTGTTTGCGACGGTCATTGTGTTATTCGGCGTTATTGGATTTACGTATCTTGGTGTGCGCGAATATCCAAACGTTGATCCCGCAATCATCACGGTCAGCACAAATTATGCAGGCGCAAACGCCGACGTTATCGAGTCGCAAATCACCGAACGCCTCGAAGATGCAATCAGCAGCGTGCCCGGTATCCGCGCTATTAATTCCACCAGCCGGGATGGACGAAGCACTATTTCCATCGAGTTTGATCTCGAAGTCGATCTCGAGACAGCTGCAAACGATGTCCGCGACAAAGTTGCCGGCTCTGTGGGCAACTTGCCACCAGACGCCGATCCCCCCGTAGTCTCCAAAGCTGACGCCGATGCGAACCCCATTGTCATTATCAATATCACCAGCAACACACGCAACTTGCTGGAACTCAGCGACATTGCCGACAGGGTATTCAAGGAACGCCTGCAAACCATTAGCGGCGTAAGCGAGGTGCGCATCTTCGGCGAGAAACGGTATTCGATGCGCATCTGGATGGATCCTGCGAAGCTCGCCGCCTATCAGGTTACTCCGTTGGATATCCGCAACGCGCTGAACTCGGAGAATATCGAGTTACCCGCGGGTCGTATCGAGGGGAATGACGTTGAATTGACTGTCCGAACCCTCAGCAGACTGGAGACACCGGAGGAATTCAACAACCTGATTATCCGTGAGGAGAACGGTCAGGTCATCCGATTGCGTGATGTCGGTTCCGCAGAACTTGGGCCGGAGAACGAACGGTCGATCTCCAAAGGACTAGCGGGGCCTCGTGTCGCCATTGCTGTTGTTCCCCAACCCGGTTCAAACCACATCGCCATTGCTGATGAGTTCTTCAAACGCATTGAACAGATCAAGAGAGATCTTCCTGATGACGTGACGTTGAGCACCGGATTCGATACCACAAAATTCATCCGCTCTTCAATTGAGGAAGTGGAAGAAACGATCATCACCGCGTTCGCACTTGTCGTCCTCGTGATTTTCCTCTTTCTCCGGGATTGGAGAACAACGCTCATTCCGGTCTTTGCCATTCCCATCTCGCTCATCGGTACGTTCTTCATCATGTACCTTGCCGATTTCTCCATCAATGTTCTCACGCTGTTGGGAATTGTTCTCGCCATCGGCATGGTGGTTGATGATGCCATTGTGGTGCTGGAGAATATCTATGCAAAGATTGAAGAGGGGATGAGTCCGATTGAAGCCGGACTCAAGGGATCGAAGGAGGTCTTCTTTGCCGTCATCTCCACGACGATTGCGCTTGTTGCCGTGTTCCTGCCGATCGTCTTCCTGCAAGGTTTCACCGGACGGCTGTTCCAGGAGTTCGGGGTTGTGATTGGCGGCTCGGTTGCCATCTCGGCGTTTGTCGCTCTGACATTGACGCCGATGCTCAGTTCCCGGATGATTAAAGCACACAGCGGACACAATTGGTTCTACAACAGAACCGAACCGTTCTTCGACCGGATGATTCGCGGGTACGAAGGCTCGCTGAATACATTTATGCAGAAACGGTGGCTTGGCTTTGTCGTTGTTGTCGCATCTGCCGGGATGCTCTGGCTTTTCATTCTCATTGTTCCCCAGGAACTTGCTCCTCTGGAGGACCGCAGCCGGTTGCGCATGAATTCCACTGCGCCTGAGGGGACATCATTCGAGAGAATGGATGCATACATGAATAACGTGATTGACCTCGTCAAGGAAAGAGTGCCGGAAATTGAAAATGTCATGGCCAATACATCGGGTTTTGCCGGTGGCGCAAATTCCGGCTCGACGACGATAACACTGGTGCCGCCAGATCAACGCAATCGGAGTCAGGCGGAGATTTCTGCTGACCTCGCCCGTGCCACACGCACGCTGAACGATGCGCGGACCGTGGTGTCTCAAGAACAGACTATCAGTGTCGGCGGGGGACAGGCACGTTTCGGACTCCCGGTGCAATACATTCTACAGGCACCGACTCTGGAGAAACTCCGTGAAACCTTGCCCGGATTCCTTGATGAAGTGGATAAAAGCCCGGTGTTTAGTATTTCCGATCTGAACCTGAAATTCAATAAACCGGAATTGACAATCTCCATCAACCGTGATCGTGCACGCACACTCGGTGTTTCCGTAAGCGACATAGCGCAAACGCTGCAACTGACGCTTGCCGGACAACGTTACGGATATTTTATTATGAACGGTAAGCAGTATCAGGTGATCGGACAGTTGCACCGGGAAAACCGTGATGAGCCGCTTGATATGACGTCCATGTACGTTCGCAACAGGCGGGGAGAATTGGTACAGCTCGACAATCTGGTGACGGTTGCAGAGCAAGCCAATCCACCACAGCTCTATCGGTTCAACCGGTACGTTGCCGCAACCGTTTCCGCCGGCCTTTCGCCGGGGTACACCTTGGGAGATGGCATTACCGAAATGGACGCGATTGCCGACAGGGTTCTGGACGAGTCTTTTACCACGTCGCTTGCCGGCCCTGCCCGTGATTTTGCTGAGAGTTCGTCGAGTCTTATCTTTGTGTTCATGCTCGCCCTGTTGCTCACATACCTGATCCTCGCCGCACAATTCGAGAGCTTCCGTGATCCGCTGATTATCATGTTCACTGTTCCGCTGGCGGTTGCCGGAGCGTTACTCTCGCTCTGGTATTTCAATCAGACCTTCAACATCTTCAGTCAGATCGGGATGGTCATGCTCATCGGGTTGGTAACGAAGAATGGTATTTTGATCGTCGAGTTCGCCAACCAGCGGAAGGAGGCTGGACTTCGAG
>CAZIHJ010000056.1:0-8394 GCA_964538485.1 uncultured Chitinophagales bacterium
CGGAGGGACGTTCGCAAAACCGGCGCATTGAGTTCCACGTCCTGAAATAGCAAAGTAGTTTGACACAGGCGAAGCGTTCCTCTGACCCCAGGTTAGTGGAACGCTGTCGCGTCAGGGGGTCCGTATTACTGCTGGCCATGATCCGTGCTGTCAGGCCGGCGGCGACGGACAAGCGCCAGATTTTCGGCAATACCCGGTTCGCCCGGAAACTGCCCCGAGAGATCAGCAAATGTTTTTTCAAGTGAGAGCATCGAATCTGCCGGGGTCAAGACTCTGAGTCTCGTGCACACATATCCCAGTTGTAACGGAATTCCCCCTTTCCGGCATGCAGTGATTTCATTTTGCAAAGCGGTTCGCTCAGCGGTTGAGTCGCCCAGTTTCTGATGGATGAGTGACTCAACATAATATGCTTCCGGATGCGTCCGGTAGTGCAGTTCAATGCGAATATCCTCCAATGCCTCCCCCGGGCTATTCAGGCCCAAGTTTGCAACGCTACGCACAAGTCGGGCCTTCGGGTACGATGGATACTCGTGCAAGAGCTGGTCAATGATTCTTCGTGATTCCAATGGCTGATTTGCCTTCACTAATTCCAGGGCTAAATTGGACATTGCAAGGTATGACCCGGAATGGAGTTCCGATGCCTTGCGATACTCTGCAATGGCAAAGTCTTGCTTGCCAGCACCGGTCGCGATGAGCCCTGCCAATGTGTGGCTGTCTGATCTTATAATTCTCCATTGTTCGTGCCCGTACATTACCGCGAAACCAATCCAGACAAGAATGGGAATCCATGCCAACCTTGTTGAGAATCGTACGGGGATGATACGGGGGGGGTCGCTTTTTCCATTCAATCGTTCCGTCACCAGTCCCATGAACAGCCACGTCATTGCGGCTATTGGCGTTTGACGTAACGAAACGTCAGTGAGATTGGCAATCAGTATACCGATAAGGCCACAGACAAATCCAAGCGCGCCAATCCGTTCCCACTCCTTTCCATTCCTCATGGAATTGAATCCTGAGCGAAACACCTCCCAGAGCACCCAACCAAATAAAGCGAGCCCGATAATTCCAAGCTCCGTCCCCCATTCGATGATCTCATTGTGTGCGTGCGGAACAATATCCTCGCTCCTGACAGTCCAATAGTCCGGTGACCGGTATTGCATCATCACCTGCTCGTACGTTCCAATCCCATGTCCAATTACCGGCGACGCCTGAATTGCTTTCAACCCGGCCTGCCAGAAATACACCCGTCGGGCAAACGTGGACTCGGGACCCTGGTCAAAGGCGGCCTCGAATCGATGTGTCAATCCGGGAGCGAAGACCACGATCACGACCGCCGCGACAAGCAATACCGAGATGCCAACAGCCACAACAGTACGAAGGCGTCTGGCATACATGAATGCGTACAGGGCCAACGCAACAGCTAGCGCGATAATACCGCTGCGCGATTGTGTAACAATAAGGAGAAAGCCGAGGGTCGCTGCCAGAAGCGCATGCAGATATCTTGCCTTCGCACTGGATGCGTTTAGCATCTGACTGATCACCAGCGGAGTGACCAGCACTATATATCCAGCGAGGAAAGCAGGGTTGCCGAGGGTCGATCCAACCCTGCGGTCGTCGCCGAGATAAAACTCAAACAGGAGTTGCCGGGAAAAGAAAAACTGGATCATACCGAACACGCAGACAACGACTGTTATCCCAATGATCACCGCGATCAACGATTTCACACTTTGTCGCGAGTCGAATAACTGCCGCGCGGCGAAGAACAGACCGATGCCACACAACAACTGAAGGAGGGTCTGCAGACTTGCTACGGTTGATGCCGTATACATCAGGGAACATATAGCAAGCCCAATCAGGGCGAGGATGGGTATGTCCACTCGTGAGAACTGATACGTGAACGCTTGAGCACGCAGAGTTCTATATACGAACCCTGCCAACAGCAGCGTTGCAGCGAGAATGAAGAGCGGCGCCTTTACAATGGCGCTGTTATATGCGTTAAATATCAGGACCAGAACCGGTAGCGCAATTGTGAAATACAGTACTCGTCTGAGAACGGCGTCAGTGTTTTTTGAAGAGGAAGTCATCCGACCTTTCTGGCTATAAACAAGCAGTGCTCCATTTTTGGCCAAAGCCGGGCATACCGTTTCGCAAATGCCCGATCACGCCACAGCGTCAGAAGAAGATGCGGATGGAGCAGCGCTTTGATGAACTTTATTTGTCGGGTTGGTTCAGACATGCGCTTTCCCTTATCCACAGCTTCCATCATTTCTACAGCAAAGCCCGCGCGTTCGAGCACCTCTTTCCACTTCAACGCAGTCGTTAATTTTTCGGCTGAAACGACAAATCCGTAGAGACGCCGGGAAGCGAGGTTTACACTCATGATTTCCTCAACGCTGATCTCATGTCCCCAGATCCGCTCATTCAAAAGAAGCAGCCCCTCCGGTTTCAATACTCTGTAACATTCCCCGATTAAAACCAACGGATCAAGCAGTCCCAACACGGACTCTGCAATGATTACATCGGCGCTGCTATTGGCAAGGGGGATAGTCCTGTCGCCCAGGTCATGCTTGATAAACGATGCACGAGAATGCTGTTGCAGTCGAAGTTGCGCCCGGGCCAGCATTTCAGGAGAAGCGTCTATACCGATATACGTGCATGGATGACGCGTGAGGAGAAGTTCGGCTGTCGCACCCAGTCCGCATCCCAATTCCACGACGGCGTCGGAGGAGGTTAACTTCGGAAGACGGCCTATGAGCTTTTCACTCGACCACTGTCCACCCGGGTGCAGAAAGTTCCGACCAAGGTAAGCGAGATCGTTGAAATACGTGATATGACCTGATGTGAACAAACAATCTATGGGAGAATTGTCATCAAGATATATTGAGCGGTTATGAGAATCAAGACCAGTACCGTGCCGCGGAATATCTCGTCTGATGTTTCTTTCTGTAGGGTAGTTTCAGTATATTAAGACCAATGTTGGTTTCCCCATGCACAGACCTAATATAACTCAAGGTGGGACGTGACTGAAGACGAACGCTGGATGGAACTTGCTCTGAAAGAGGCCGAGCAAGCGTACAGGAGAAAAGAAGTACCCGTTGGGGCCATTATCGTGAACAATGGCCGGATCATAGGCAAAGGGTATAATCAGATCGAGTCATTGCGAGATCCAACGGCCCACGCGGAAATTATTGCAATCACTGCCGCGGCAAGCCAGCTTGGCAACCGTCGGCTCGAAGGATGCACATTGTACGTTACACTTGAACCATGCGCGATGTGCGCTGGAGCCATTGTGCTTGCCCGTGTACCTAAACTCGTTTTCGGCACAGAAGATCCGAAGGCAGGTGCGTGTGGAACGCTCTTCAACATAGTTCAAGATGAACGTTTGAACCATCGCGTCGAGCTTGCCAGCGGAGTACTGCGGGAACGTTGTGCGGACATTCTAAAGGAGTTCTTCACAAAGGTACGGTCAAACGGAATGGGGAAACCTTGAGAGACCCGGCCTGTACTGGCAAGTGGATAATTGGATTGATGACAGAACGATACAACCTGCCAAGGGCTATTCGCCCTGACGAAGCTTCTCGGCACGGTCTGCAATTTTCAACTGCTCCACAAGTTCCTCCAACTTTCCATCGATAATCTCTGCAAGGTTGTACAGGGTCAATCCAATGCGATGATCGGTTACACGATTCTGTGGAAAGTTATAGGTCCTGATCTTGTCACTCCTGTCGCCACTTTTCACCATCGACTTCCGCTGGGCTGCCACGTCGCCTACTTGCGCGGTCACCATGCTTTCATAAATCTTTGCACGAAGCATTTTCATCGCACGTTCACGATTCTGCAACTGTGACCGTTCCTGGCGGCAGACAACGATCGTTCCGGTGGGTCTGTGCGTAATGCGAACGGCGGTCTCCACTTTGTTCACATTCTGCCCTCCCTTCCCTCCCGATCTGAATGTGTCGATCTGGAGATCCGCGGGATTGATATCAACATCCACCTGCTCAACTTCAGGCAACACCGCAACTGTGGCCGCGGAGGTATGCACACGCCCTTGTGCCTCCGTCTCCGGCACACGTTGGACGCGATGGACGCCGCTTTCGTATTTCATGGTCCCAAAAACATCCTGCCCGGCCAGGCCAAACGATATTTCTTTGAATCCGCCGATGCCGGTATCGTTCAAGTCGAGCACTTCGAGCTTCCAGTGCTGCTTTTCTGCATACCGGGAATACATACGGAATAAATCCCCCGCAAACAACGCCGCCTCATCCCCTCCCGTACCTGCCCGAATCTCGACTATAACGTTTTTGCTGTCATTCGGGTCCTTCGGGATCAAGAGAACTTTCAACTCTTCTTCGAGCAGGGCGAGTTTCGATCGTGCCTCCTCCAGCTCTGCGTAAGCAAGTTGCTTCATATCCGGATCGGAGGAGGTCTCGGTGATCTCCTTGATACCGGCCAAATCAGTTTTGGTCTTGCGGTACACGTCATACGACTTGATCAATGGAGTCAGATCGCTATGCTCTTTGCTGAGTTCGCGGTACCTCTCCTGGTTGTTGACGATATCGGGGTTGCTCAGAAGGCGGGTGACTTCGTCGTACCGTTCCCGGACTTTTTCCAGTCTATCAAGCATTGGTCAATGCAACACGACTTCGTGAATGACCAGCCAACGCTGCATCCGGTTCTTCGCCGAGAGCGCACCGTAGTGCCACGAGGGCGACTTCAAGCTGACTCGGATCCGGCTCCTTGGTTGTGATGCGTTGCAGCCAGAGTCCGGGCGCAACAATCAGCCGGCCAAGCGGGGTATCGCTTCTCTTTGCAGAAGCTTTGATGAATTCATACGACACGCCACCGACCAGGGGAATGAGAGGAAGGTGTGTGAGCACACGGGTCAGGAGCGTCAATTCGCCAAGCCATTGGAGGAGCAGTGAATCAAGCAGGCTAAACAGTACAATAGCAACAAGCATCACAATCAACAAGAAACTTGTGCCGCAACGCGGATGAAATCGGGTTTGCCGGGCCGCCGCCGAAACCTCGAGTGGCTCCCCCCTCTCGAAAGCAAATACAGCTTTGTGTTCGGCACCGTGATACTGAAACAGTCGCTGGATATCCTTCATCATAGAAATAATGCCGAGATATCCGAGAAGGAGGCCGATGCGGATCATTCCGGCAATGACATTAAACCAGAGCGCTTCACTCCCGACACTGAACAACAGACTTGTGAGAAACAACGGGGTAACAAAGAACACAGTAACTCCAAGTGCCAGAGAAAAGGCCACTGTAAGCCCCAACTTGATGTTATCGGAGGATGTCTTGGATTTGACGGTATTCCCGTTCTTATTCTCAGCGGTGTTCGTGTCCAGAAGACTCACTTCTGCGGAGTAGTTCAGTGTTCGAATGCCAATGACCATCATTTCCACCAATCCCACGGCACCACGGATCAATGGCAGTTTGAAGACCGGGTACTTTTCGCCGAGTGAAACATGTGGTTCCTTCTTCACGACAATTTCTCCACTTGCCGTACGAACCGCGGTCGCAACCATCCCCGGAGCGCGCATCATCACACCTTCAATAACGGCCTGTCCACCAACCTGCATTGGCTGTGCTGCATCAAATTGTCGTTTCACTCAACTCCTTACACGTAGATAATAAACAGAAAAGTAGCGATTTGCGTCCTGAAAGTCCATCATGGATCGGGCAAAACGGAAGGTGCGGCGGGCGGTTCCGGAGGCAGACGACGCTTGAACATCGCGGACAATCGTTTCAATTCGCTCGGGATGAAAAAACCAAACAGGTACATGAGAAACAGAAACCCGACCAGGAGCAACAGTTTTGATACAAACAGGAATTGGGCAGGGAGAAGAAAATAATAGATTCCGTACACAATTGATGCAGCGCCCGCAATCTTCAACATGCGGCCGAATTCATATTCAATCGGATAAAAGCGTTGCACAATAACGAACAACGTAATTGCCATGATGAGATAGCTCAAAAGAGTCGCAATTGCCGCTCCCATGATTCCCATACCCGGGATCAAAAGATAGTTTGCACCGATATTGACTGCTGCGCCCAGGAAGGTAATACCAGGGAGTTTTTTCGTTTTCTTTTCAATGTAGATTCCCGCGGACATGTTTCCTGAAATTCCAAGAAACATATACCCCAACATCACAACCGGCACGATGGCAAGCCCATGCCAATACGGCTCCGGCAGGAGGGATTTCCCAAGGAACACAGGGATCCGTACAATGTCACCGATAAAGAACGAAAGAGCGAGGAACACTCCCGTCATGAGCAGGAAGTAATACGTGAGAATGCGCGCAAACAACGGCCGCGCATCAGGATCGTTGGCATGAGAAAGGAAGAAAGGCTTCCAGGCGAAGTCCATCGTAGACACCATGAGCATCATGAATATCCCAAGCCGGTAGTTTGCCTGATAGAGTCCGACGGTTGCCTGATCCGTGAGACTCTCAAGGATTGGTCTGTCCACCACCTGGATGATCATTGTTGCGATACCGGCCGGGACATACGGCAGTCCGAACCGAAGCAGTGCAGGCAACAGGTTCTTATTCCAATCACCGCTGATGTTTGCAACAACCACGGGCAACAACATTACGAATGTGCAGGCAGAGGCAATGAGGTTGCTGAGGAAAATTCCTTCCATGCCGTAGTCCAACACCGTCAGCAAAAGCACACTCAGTAAGACGTTCACGAGTATCCCGCCGAGCCGGATCATTGCAAACAGCTTTGCCTTGCGCGCCAGACGCAGGGATGCAAACGGAATAATCGAACAGGCATCGAGTGCAAGAATTCCGGCTGAATAATAGACAATGGAGGAGAGATCCCCGGGAATTCCGGCTACTGATACTAATGGGCGTGCGAAGAGGACAATGATGAACGAGAAAACCGTCGAGCTGACGAGAACAGCCACGAACGGAACCGTAAAGTTCTGTTTTCTGTCCCCGATCTCCATACTTGCAGCATACTTGAAGTACGCCGATTCCATTCCATAGCTGTACACAACGTTCAGGAATGCCAGGAACGCGTAGACCGTTGCAACGATGCCAAATTCCGGGAGCGTGAGAATGTTGGCATAGAGAGGTGTAAGAATGAAGGTGAGAAAACGTCCAAGAATTGTGCTGACACCGTACACAGCCGTATCAGTCCCGAGTCGCTTGATCTTATCGAACATCAGCGTTCTTGCGGTGGGTGAACATCCGTTTCGAGGAGTTCCAGAGAGATATCAAGCGCCTTGACAGAATGTGTAAGAGCACCAACAGAAATGAAATCGACACCGGTCTCCGCCACAGCGCGGACCGTGGCGAGCGAGATGCCTCCTGAGGCCTCGACTTCATATCTCCGCCCGATCAATTGTACTGCCCGTTGCATGTCATCGAGCGCGAAATTGTCCAACATGATCCGTTGAAACCCTCCTGCATCAAGTGCCTGTCGCACTTCTGCCAGTGTTCGTGTTTCCACTTCAACCGGAACGTTGAATTCGTTTCGCTCCATGTATTGACGGCACTTACGCAGGGCGGCTGCTATGCCTCCTGCCGCAGCGATATGATTGTCTTTTATCAGGATCATGTCATCAAGGCCGAACCGGTGATTCACCCCGCCGCCTACCCGAACAGCCCACTTATCCAATACGCGCAGACCCGGGACTGTCTTCCGGGTGTCTGTAATCCTCGCGCGGGTTCCTTCAACAGCGCGCACAAATTCCCGCGTCTGCGTGGCAATGCCACTCATCCGTTGCATGAAATTCAGCGCAGTACGTTCCCCGCGCAGAATTGACCGGGCGTCCCCGTCGATATGGGCGACAACTGTTCCCGCGGGCACGATTGTGCCCTCTTCACACGATGGACTGAGTGTGATGCTATGATCGCAATACTGGAAAACAAGCGTCGCGACTTCGAGGCCGGCAACCACGCCTTCCGCTTTGCAGAGGAACTCCCCCCGGGCCAGCTGTTCTTCATGGAGAATTGCTTCGCTCGTCAGATCCCCCATCCCAACGTCTTCGAGGAGGGCCAGTTCAATCAACCGGCCGATACGACTGTCATTCAACACATCGTTACGCATGGCCACTTGTCATTTTACATTCTGCTTCTTCATTCGTTCCTCAATACGCTCGAGAAACTGGGCGGGAGCGCGGGTGGGTTTTCCATTCGATGCATTGACGAAGCTGTGAATGGTATAGCCGTCCGCAAGAATATCGGTTTCGCCATCTTTCCGCACTTCGTAATCAAGCCGGACGCGTGCGACAGGAATATCCCGGAGGATAGTTGTAATATGGAGTGCATCGTCATAACGCGCGGGGCGTTTGTAGCCGGCATGTGCCTCAACCACTGGCAGATAAAAACCCATGTCTTCAATCACCGGATATGGCATTCCAATGTCACGCAGGAG
>CAZIHJ010000056.1:8494-20300 GCA_964538485.1 uncultured Chitinophagales bacterium
TTACGATGGGCGCCACCCAGCGGCTCGGGAACAATCTCGTCAATCACTCCCTGTTTCTTGAGATCGGGAGCCGTGAGCTGCAGTGCCTCGGCGGCCTGCTCTTTGAATTCCCAGCTTCGCCACAGAATACTCGAACACGATTCCGGAGAGATCACCGAATACCATGAATTCTCCAGCATGAGGATTCTATCACCGATACCAATTCCGAGCGCTCCGCCCGAAGCTCCTTCTCCAATAATCACGACGACGATCGGCACCCGTAGACGCGACATTTCCAGCAGATTCCGTGCGATCGCTTCTGCCTGCCCTCGTTCTTCCGCTTCGAGACCCGGATACGCACCCGGCGTGTCAAGCAATGTAATCACGGGCTTGCCGAACTTCTCGGCAAGCTTCATCAGACGGAGAGCTTTTCTGTAGCCCTCCGGGTTGGGCATGCCGAAGTTCCTGTAAAGATTCGATTTCGTGTCCCGTCCCTTTTGATGACCCAATATCATCACGCTCTGTTGATCGAGTTTTGCAAATCCGCCAACGATCGCTTTATCGTCACGGAACGTCCTGTCTCCATGAAGTTCGACAAACTCCGTCGTCATCATCTGAATATAGTCCAGCGTATAGGGACGGTCCGGATGACGCGCGAGCTGTACTTTCTGCCACCGCGTTAATCCGGAGTAGACGCTTTGCTGTAATTGGTTTACCCGCTTTTCGATCTTGAGGATTTCCTGCGCAATGCCCGGGTTATCCGCATATCGACGCATCTCCTCCACTTTCTGCTCCAACTCCACAATTGGTTTTTCAAATTCCAACACTACTTTCGCCATTGTATACCTCTTACTTTCTCAATGAGAGAAGCAATGACTTGAGAATGATTTCAAGATCCAACATCAAGGATTGGTTCTTTGCATAATACAGCTCATACTTTTCAATTTCCGACTGTGCAAAGTCTTCTCTTGCATTGATTTGCACAATCCCTGTCAGCCCGGGTTTGCCGAGATACGGCGTCTCATCAGTCACCGCTGCGCCCGTCGGCGATGCACCGGTCTTGAAACCCGGAATTGACCGCCCGACAATACTCAGTCTACCGGAAAAAACCTGAGGAATCAAGAGCACTGCCCGGACAAAAGAACCACGGGGAGAAACGGTGATGGCCTTGCCGAGAGCGACAAACGGATATACTGTTACGAGAAGTATCAAGGCGCCGGTGATGTCGAATGCCCGTTTCAATGTCCGGTGGAGGGGTTTCTGGATATTATAATCAATGTCGACGAAGGGGAGGGTGTCAAGTGAGTCTATTCGGGTTTTTCCGATGATCGCTTCGAGACTGTTTGGGACGAGGCGAAAGTTAACTCCCCTAGTATTGCTCCGCGCGATAACAGAAAGAATATCAGTGTACGTCAGTCCGTCGGTCGAGAAAATAACTTCTCCGACCCTGCGTTCGCTGATGACCTTTCCGATATGATCTATACTGCCGACAATCTCGAGTCCACCCACCTTTTCTCCGATGCGTTTGCGTGTAGTATCGATCAGCCCGACAATATCGTACCCGCCGTCGATGCGCTCGCGCAGTTTACGTACCACCTCTTGCGCCGATGAGCCTGTCCCGACGACCAATGTGCGGCGACCAAGTAAACTCCGGTGCGCACCGTCCGCAATTCGTCCGCCGAACAACCGGAATGCAAGTCGCCACCCCGGCACCATGATCAGGGTCAGAACACCAGAGATCAGTACGACGGCCCGACTGAACGCAAAATCCTTGGCGAAGAACACCAGGGCTGAGATGAGAACGTAGCTTGTAATAATCGCAGCACTCGACCGCGAGATGGAATATTTGCTTGTCGTATACACTCCCGAAATGTACATGGATCCCACAACGATCAGTGCAGGGACACTCCACACAACAGGATAGGAATCGCTTCTGAAATGAAACAACTCGCCAAAGTACAACCACTCACCCAATACCAATGCCAGATCAACAAGCAGGAAATCCACCAGGGCGAACACAAAGGAGCGGGTTGCCCTGGCAACGAATGCCAACGATGCGCGTAACAGGATGCCAATATTCAGAAACACTTCGGTGGTTGTGGAACGACTGAAATGTTTCTCGACAAACAGCTGCATTGCATGATAGAAGGTTCTGATTTCATCAATATCGCTTCGCTTCGTGCTTTCGCCCTTAAAATGGATGATCTGTGTTGCATGGACATAATACACTTTGCATCCCTGCTGCTTCACACGATAACACCAATCCAGATCTTCCCCATACATAAAGAACGCTTCATCCAACCCGCCCGTCAACTGATATGCCTCACGCGAGATCATCATAAACGATCCGCTCACCGCATCGACCTCGTATGTTTCATCCTGACTCAGGTAGGTGAGATTGTATTTGGCAAAGAGACGGGACCGTGGAAAGAGCGAACTTAATCCTGATATTTTGGTAAATGCCACCCAGGGGGTCGGGAAGCTTCTACGACATGGCAACTGAAATGATCCATCAGGATTAAGAATCTTGCATCCCGCAAGGCCGGCGCTGGCATTCTTCCGGAAAAATTCCAGCATCACCTGGAGGGTGTCTTCCTGCACAACCGTATCAGGATTAATTAACAGCACGTGCTTTCCCCGGGATTGCTTGAGCGCAAGGTTATTTGCACGTGCAAATCCCAGATTGGCCTTACTCTCAATGAGAATAACACCGGGAAACTTCTCGCGGACCATCTCCACGCTGCCATCATCCGAGGCATTATCAACGACAAAGATCTCCCCCTCGATATTCGCCATTGCGCGATACAATGAGATCAGCGCATTCTCAAGAAATTGACGAACATTGTAATTGACGATGATGACGGAGAGGTCCATTCCGCGATCAGAGGCGGTTGAAGAAACTGCCGAAGCGAAGTTTCAGCAACATAAAGAAGGCTTCGTAGATAATTTTCCTGGACATTTTTGAGACACCCGATCGGCGATCAAGAAAGACGATGGGAATTTCTGTCAGTCGAAACCCATGTCTCCATGCCTTGTAACTCATTTCGATCTGGAAGGCATATCCATTTGATTTGATTTTATCGAGATCAATCGCCTCCAGCACCTTGCGCCGAAAGCACTTGAACCCCCCCGTTGCATCCGTGAGGGGCAGTCCGGTGATGAAACGGGTATAGACATTTGCAGAGTAACTCAACATCAACCGTTGAATAGGCCAGTTCAGTATGCGAACACCGCCAACGTAACGGGACCCCAGAACAAGATCCGCGTGCTCGATCTTTGCCAGAAAGTTTGGAATTTCCTTCGGGCTGTGCGAGAAGTCGGCATCCATCTCGCAGACACAATCGTACTCATGCTTCAATGCGTATTTGAACCCGGCAACGTATGCAGTACCCAGCCCCATCTTCCCTTCACGCTCGATGAGATGTACACGCTTGTCACCTGCGATGAAATCCCGGACGATAGCTGCCGTCCCGTCGGGGGAATTGTCGTCAACAATCAACACCTCAACATTTGGCGCCTGGCTCAACACGGCTGGTACGAGCTTCGGGATGTTTTCCGCTTCGTTGTAGGTTGGTATGACGACCAGAGTCTTCATTGAGAATATGTCGAGTTAGTGAGTTTGATCTTACTTATAGAAGTTCTTCACCGCGTCTGTTACATACACGAGCTGGTCTTCCGTCAGTTCAGTATGCATCGGGAGCGAAATCACTTCGTCCGTCGCCTGTTCGGTTATCGGAAAGTCTCCTTTGTGCGCTCCGGCAAGGGCGAACGCCTTCTGCAAGTGCAACGGGACGGGATAGTAGATTCCGTGGGGTATTCCTTGCTGCTTCAAATGTTCCGCCAGCGCATCCCGGCGCGGAACCCGTAGTGTATACTGATGAAAGATATGCTGCCCGGCCGGGGCAACGTACGGAATGACAGCCGGCGATCCCTTGAGCAACGCATCATAACGTGAAGCGGCGTGTTGACGTGCCGTATTCCATTGTTCAAGATAGCGGAGCTTCACTTTCAAAATAACCGCTTGGAGAGTATCAAGGCGACTGTTCACCCCGAGTATTTCATGATAGTACCGGACTCTTGAACCGTGAGCAGTAATCATCTTCATGGTTTCCCAGAGTTGACGGTCGCTTGTCACCACCATGCCGGCATCGCCAAACGCACCAAGATTCTTGCTTGGAAAATAGCTGATACATGCAATGTCACCAAACGCGCAGACTTTCTTGCCCTTGTATGACGCCCCCAGCGCTTGCGCCGCATCTTCAATCACCCTGAGGTTATGCCGGCGGGCGATATCCATGATAGGATCCATATCCGCGGCTTGTCCATAGAGATGAACAGGAATGATGGCTTTCGTCCGGGTGGTAATGGCGGATTCAATTTTGTCAGGATCAATATTGAATGTTCTTGGATCGATATCCACATACACCGGCTTTGCTCCCAGCAGTACAATCGTTTCGGTGGTTGCGACAAACGTAAACGGTGTGGTGATGACTTCGTCCCCCGGCCCGATACCAAGTGCCATCATCGCAATTTGAAGAGCATCCGTTCCGGAGGCGCATCCAACAGCATACTGCACACCGAGATATCCGGCAACCTGACACTCAAACTCGCCAACTTCTTTACCGAGAATAAATTGCCCCGATTCCAACACTCCGTGAATCGCGGCATCAACTTCCGGCTTGATCTTCCTATACTGGCCAACAACATCGACCATCTGGAGTTTCATTGAACCCTCGTTTGAATTGTCAGTGTGTTCCCTTGCCGGTCAGCGCAACAAGTAGAGTACGGAAAAGTATCTTAATGTCCAACGTGATTGACATGTTCTCTAGGTAATACAAATCGTACTTCACCTTCTTACGAACATCATCAACGGAGGTATCATATTTCAGTTTTACCTGAGCCCATCCGGTAATGCCAGGACGAACGAGTAATCGTCGGGTATACAGTCCGATCTCCTTCTTGAGGTTTTCAACAAAGAAGGCCCGCTCGGGTCTCGGTCCGACCAGACTCATCTCTCCCTTGAGCACATTAATGAACTGCGGAATTTCATCAATGCGGAACCTGCGTAAAACAGCACCAACTCGCGTCACCCTCTTGTCTTCCGGCAGAGCCCATACCGGGCCGGTCTCCAGTTCAGCATTATCCACCATTGAACGAAACTTGTAGAGGCGGAACAACCGGCCGCGTTTGCCGACCCGTTCTTGTGAAAAGAATATCGGCCCTTTGGAATCGAGCACGATGAGAAGGGAAATCAGAGCCCAAAATGGAAGCAATGGTATTAATACGATCAGTGAGATTATGACGTCCATCATTCTCTTGGCGAGGCGCTGCCATGCCTTGAGGTTCGTCGGGTAGAGGCGGATCAAAGGATGGCCAAGTATTTCCTCGGTCTTGAACCCGCCAAACATACCAAAACCCTCGGGCATTACTTTGACGCTTGGGACCATGCCATTGCAACGGGCGGCAATCTCCAGCAACTCTTCCCGGTCATAGGTTGTTGCAACAAGGATTTCTTCAATGTTATGCTTCCTCACCACGTCAGGAATTTCGAGGGTGGAACCAAGCACCGGCAAGCCAAGGAACGTACCGGTTTCGATCTTGTTATCAACGAACCCCTTGATGTTGTATTTCAGGCCGGGTCGGTTCGCGATTTCCGCCACGAGTTCTGCAGCAGCGGCAGATGTTCCAACGACAATGGTATTCCGTCTTCTGAAGCCAAGTATTTCGTACTTGCGCTCTACCCCGACAATGAACATCCTGACAAAGAGCACCAACATCGCAACACTTGCACCATGGAACAGGGTTGCGAGTCTTCCACCCCACGACATCGCCTGTGCATCAAACGTCGCAATGAAAAGAACAAGGGTCCCAATCCCGACGGCCTTGAGAATCGCGAAACCGTAGTCAATGCGGGACATGTCCCAGGGAATTTCGTACAGGCCTCCGAGCAGGAACAGTGTCAACCACATCACCATCAGGAGAAACATTGCTGGACTGATGATGTAGGTTTCCAGGGGAACATACCCAACAACAGTCGCAAAGCCGGAATGGAATCTGAACCAGTATGTGAGCAAGAACGCTCCAGCTATGGCCATCATGTCGCCGACGATGAGAACGGTCCGGTCGATGATACGAGCAACACTGAGGGGTTGAATTGGCGGCTTCTCGCTCTGTTTCGCTTGCCGCATTTCCTCAATGTATCCCAGTCTTCGAATACTGAATGCCGAGGAAAGCAGAATGATTCCCAGAAGCGTGGTTGCGTATAGACTGTCAAGAACCACCAACAAAATAGCGACCAAGCCGTTGAACAGGGAGATTGCATAAATTGTCACAACTGTTTGCCGGTGGGTAAGACCGAGGTCCATCAGCCGGTGGTGGATGTGTTCCTTGTCAGGCTTCAGGGGGTGCATTCCCTTCTTAATACGACGGACAAAAGCGACCGTTGTATCAACAATGGGAACTCCGAGGACGACCACAACAACAAGCAATGAAATTGGTTGGACTTCCGCTGACTGATGTTGAAGAACACGGAGAGAAATACATGCAAGAAAAAAACCGAGAAACAGACTCCCTGTATCGCCCATGAAAATGGATGCGGGATGGAAGTTATATCGGAGGAACCCCAGACACGCCGCAATGAGACTCACGCCTGCAATCACAACGAGGCCGTCGCTGACATACACGCCGATAAGCACGAGCGAAGAAGCAACGATCGCTGAGACACCGCATGCGAGGCCATCGAGGCCGTCAAGAAGGTTGACGGCGTTTGTAATGCCTACGAGCCAGAGAAACGTCAGAGGCACTCCAAAAACACCAAGGTCGATTACTCCAAAAAAAGGAAGTGAGAGCACCTCGATCCGAAGGCCGGCAGCTACAACTCCAACAGCAGCCACTGATTGTACGATCAACTTCCCGAGCGACCCTACACCTTTCACATCATCGACAACCCCCAGCATTGCGATGCACATCAGCGGCAAGCATAACAGCGAAAGAGAAAGCGAGGCGGGTTCGGATACATCCGCGATGAAGAGTGCCACACAGAGACCAGCTGACAATCCTGCAATAATAGCGAGACCACCCAACCGCGGGATGAAACGCTGATGTATCTTCCGTTCACCGGGGTAATCGCCGATTTGATGCTGGATCGCAAACGACCTGATCACCGGGGTTACAAGAAGGGCAATCGTAAATGACAAGAATGGAATTACAAAATAGGAAGGGGGCACGGTCTACTCCTTCAGTCGACCGTTGCGGGCAAGTGCATGAACGAGTTCACTGTGCTTCCTGCCCGTCACTTCCGTTGAGTATTGCGTGGATGCATTCATCGGAATCGTGCATACGCCTGCAGATGCGTTGACAAGCTCCATTTCTTCCCTGTTTTGATATCCATCAGGTGGTTCGTTGTTTCAGAACAGCATGCTCCTCCCTTTCACCCGTCAGGCGGACAGCCGAAGACATCCCGGGCTCAAAACTCGCCGATGCCGATATATTGTCCCAATTATCATGAAACCACGCGATAGTGTTTGCGAGACCATCGCGAAACGGTGTATCCGGCTTGTATCCCAATAGATCTTTCGCGCGATCCACGGAAGCGAGAAGGCGGCTCTTTGTATCCCACTTCCTCCTTTGGGAAAATGCAATACCTGCTTTGTTTCCGGTTACCTCGTTTACCATGTTTGCCAGATCGACGATGCGTGTTTCCCTTCCCGATGCGAGGTTCATTTCCTGCCCGATGGCTTTATCGAAGTAACCGGCGCGGAGCAACCCATCCACGATATCCTCGACATATGTAAAATCCCTTGTTTCTTCACCCGTACCGGTGAGAGGAAGCGGCTTCCCCTGCATTGCCCAATAGATGAAGTTGGGAATCACATTCCGGTACTGCCCAGGGACCTCCCCGGGACCATATGAATTAAAGAACCTCGTTTTTACAACCGGCACTTCATAATGATTATAAAAAAAGTTGCAATACAATTCCCCAAGCATTTTTGTCACCTGGTACGGGGTTGTCAAATTCATGGACATGAACTCCTCCCGCAACGGCAGTGGAGCTGCACTTCCATAAATAGAGCATCCGGATGATGCATACACAAACCGTTTGACTCCAGTCAGGAGTGCGTACTCGAGCATTCGCAACGTTCCCATGCCATTCGTCATCAGGTCGCTTTCCGGATGGTCTATACTGTTCTGATTGGCAAAGAACGCTGCAAGGTGAAAGACGACTTCCGGTTCCTCAAAGAAGACGCGCTTCAGTTTTATTTCATCCAGAATACTCCCCTGGACAAACATCAGGTTCTTCGCTGACGGCAGATTCCAGCGATATCCGGACGTGAGATCATCAAGGACAATGACCATTCCCGCCTCGGATCGGCACAGATTACGAACCAGCGTCGAGCCAATCGCACCGGCTCCACCGGTTACCAGCACACACTTTCCTTTGTATGATTCCCTGTACTCAGACATTGTTCCTCCTTATGACTTCATTGAATGTGCGTTCATATGCAGAGGCGCACCCTTCCACCGAGCAATTTGCCTCCACATATGCACGTCCGTTTTTTGAATACTCCTGTGCCAATGCAGGATCAGCCAGAATCGCGGTGATGGCCTCGGCGAGTCTTGCGGGTTGTCCTGCTTCCACACACGTCCCACAGCGGGCATCCGCAATAATTCCCGGAGCATCACCATCCAGCGGCAAACTTGCCACCAGCGGCCGCCCGGCTGCCATGATGCTCATGATTTTTCCGGGAACCACCGGCGTCTTCATTTCCTTTCGTAATGTCACAAGGCAGACATCCGAGGCGTGCAGAAGCCCGAGGTACTGATCACGTTCAAGCATCGGGAGAAAGCGGATATTTTTTGCACCTTCCGCTTTTTCCAGCAGCCGCGGCTTCTCGACACCATCCCCAACGATATAGAACAAAACGTGGTCTGTCGCTTTCATGGCCGACGCAGCCTCAATTACAGTATCCAAATCCTGCGCATACCCGAGGACACCCGCGAATGAGACGATGGACTGTTCGTCCGCAATACCGTGCTGCTTTCTGAAATCGCTGCTCCTGCTGCCGGGAACGATGTTCTTTGTATCAACGGGGTTCAAAATCACGAATGTCCGGTTGGGTTGGCCTCCGCATCGCACCACGTGGTCACGATTCCCGCCCGAATGCACTGCCACCGCATCGAGCTTCTTGTACAGGAACGACTCTATGCGACGGAAAATACCTATCAACGTGCTGCTCTTCAGGACGCCGAGATCGATCGCATTCTGCGGAAAGAGGTCCTGCACATTCAGAACTACTTTTGCCCCCCGGAACATCCTCATCACCCAGCCCGAGAGGCCCAGGAACATGGGAGGAGAATAGACCAGAACCACATCAGGACGTTTGCGCGGCAAAAGGAGCGCTGCGAGACTGAATCCAAAAGCCATTGCGAGCTGATCAATTCCACGCAAGACGGGGATATGCCGCGGCATATGCAACGTCCGTGACCGGACAACTTCAATCCCGCCTGTCGACTCCCGCATCCACAATCCCGACTTGTACTTTTCCGGTAATGTTGCCGGGTCGAAACTGTACGAGGGGTAACCGGTGACCACTGTGACGCCGTGTCCCCGGCGGACAAATTCACTGCCGAGGTCAAATATCAGGTGCGACGCCGAGTTGATCTCGGGCGGGAAATTCAGGGCGACCATCATGATATTCATGATGACTGCCCGGGAACCGTCACAGGGATACTGTTTCCCGTTGCGAGCGAGGTGACAGCTGCAAATGTGGCCGACGTAGTCAGCGACGCCTGCCTGAACAATTCCACCGTATCCCCGGCAGACATACTCAGGAAATATTCAAGTTCTTTCTTGTAACCGGAATCCTGGTTCCACAATTTTTCGGCCTTTCTCTTTGCCCCCCGGACAAACTCCAGTTTGCGGAAGTCTTCCAGCACGGCGACCGACTCATCGCAATACACCTCGACCCGTTCCCTCGGGAACGTCTTTGACCCCATGGCGGTGTAGGTGATCGTCCCCAGTGAACCCCCGGAGAACCGGATGGTGATCTCCACATTGTCCGCAATGCCGAATCGTCCGGTATTTCCTCCGATGGAAGAGGCAAACACCCCGACCGGATCTTCTCCCGTTATGAACTGAAGAAAGTCGACAAAGTGGCATCCCTCTCCGATGATCCTTCCCCCGCCGATACCCGGATCCTGGGTCCAATGATCGGGTGGAAGGTAGCCGGCATTCACACGAAAGTGTATTTGCATGGGACTTGTTCGTGTGCCGAAGAGCTCCTTCATACGGATTCCCATCGGCGAATATCGCCGGTTGAAACCGACCATAAGGACAAGAGGACGAGCTGTCCCTGTCATTGCATCCTTAATTTTCGATAGCTGCTCAAGCGTAATGCACAGCGGTTTTTCAACAAAAATGTTTTTCCCGGAAGCGAGCGCATCAACGATGAGGTCTGCATGCAGATTATGCCGGGTTGCGATCATCACGCTTCCGATCTTCTTGTCGGCAAGAATCTCGCGGGCGTCAGTCGTGGTGTACGAGAAACCGAATTTCTCGCCGACATGGCGGGCACTTACGCCCGTTTTGGATGCAATGCCGATCAACTTCAATCCCGCAACCTTCGAGGCAACGGGGAGCAAGACGTTTTTTGTGAAGAGTCCCGCCCCGATGACGCCGACTGCAGTCCGGCTCTCCACCGGCTGCGATGATGACGCTGCGCTCCCTCGTGCTGCCGGCAACCGTACGGTGCGTCCCCCGGCGACATCTCCTGCGGGGTAGTTGATGACCACGCCGATATACCGTTCGCTTCCCTTCACTATCATCTCATATGCGCCGGTTGCCTCCTGAATGGTGACGCGATGCGTAATGAGTTCCCGGACTTTTATGGATCCATTTGCGAGGAGACGGATGATCTCCTGCAGGTTCCGTGTCTCCGTCCATCTGACAAGCTCGACCGGAAGATGCGTCCGGTGGGAACCCGTCGCGGGACCGGGTCCGGAGGCCTTTGAAACTGTAAACGTGAGTTCCTTGTCCCAGAATGCTTTTCGTGTCAACGAGAGTTCCGACACGCCGACAAGGACGATTCTGCCACGTTGGCGTGAGATCCTCTCAGCAAGAAGGATCGGAGAATTATCTTTGGTTGCCGCAGTGAGGATCACGGCGTCTGCGCCCTGGCCATCGGTGAGATTCAGGATGGATTGCTCTATCATATCCCGGCCAAGGACGAGTCCGCTGTCACAACCGAGCTTCGTTGCAAGCTTCACTTTCTCAGCATCGATATCAATACCGATCACCGTACATCCGTACGCCTTCCCGATCTGGATGAGCAAGAGACCGATCAAACCCAATCCAACGACAACAATGCGTTCACCGAACGTCAGTTCGGCAGAGCGAATACCTTGCAACGCAATTGCACCGAGCATGACGAACGACGCCTCCTCGAATGACAATTCCTGCCCGCTCTCCCCTGCTGCCGGAAGTTTCACGGACAGCCCATCGGGTACGGCGATGACCTCTGCGTGGTTTGCATATGTTGCGCCCGCACATGCGACCCGATCACCAACAGAGAATCCTCTGACATTCTTCCCGACTTCCACTACCACACCAGCGGAGCTGTATCCGAGGGGAAGCGGTTCATCAAGTCGCTCCATCGCCTCGCGAAAGACGTTAAGGAATCCTTCCTTTTTTGCCTTCTGGTACGCCAACGAAACGAGATCGGGCCGTGCCATGGCTTTTCCAACGAGATTCTTCTGGCCCATTTCAATCAGGAGCTTCTCGGTTCCAGGACTGATCAATGACACGACATTCTTGACCAGAAGTTCATTT
>CAZIHJ010000057.1:0-20147 GCA_964538485.1 uncultured Chitinophagales bacterium
TTCGACATCTTTGCTTTCCCTTCACATGCAGAGTCTTTTGGCGTGGTACTTATCGAAGCCATGGCACTCGAACGTCCCGTGGTATCCACCAATTGCGATGGCGTTATCGACATTGTCGTTGATGGAGAGACCGGACTGTATGTTCATCCACGGAAGGGCGAAGAGCTTGCCCATGCGTTGCAACGGCTCATCCGTGACAGTACTCTGCGAGAAATGCTGGGGAAGGCCGGGCGGAGGCGGGTTGAGGAGTTATTCGACCAAAAGAAACAGATCGACAAACTGGAAGCAATCTACCGGGAATTGCTTGCCGGGCGAGAGATATCAAAGAGCGTTTGACGCCTCAGTTTTTTCGGAACGGTGTGTCTGCCATTATGCGATCTGCAAGTCGGGTCACACATGATTCCCAATTCCAGCGGGTCAGTTTGAATACGGACACTTGCGTTTCCGCTATAACACGACCATACGTGACCACTTTGCCGCGAGCATTGTCCCAAATTGCATAGTCTACTGTATGGCTGAGTGAGCCGGACGACCCACCTGTAACGCCCTTCCCAACATCATATGCCGGCACGGGGTCGTTGCGACGAATGGTGAATCTCCCGATGAACAGGACAAAATCCGTGCGCACCGAGTCAAACACGACCGTACTATTCTCCGGGGGCAGCATCAACCTGATGTGCGCTCCGTTTTCGAGTGTAGTGGATTGCCAATGCAACGGCACCGAACTGTTTTGAGTCGAGAAAACGACATCACTGAATGTGGACGATTTATGGATCGCTTTCACAAATCCATCGCTAAAGAATTTCAGGAAAACACTCATCGGTGCGCCATCACCGAGGTTCGCCGTGACGTCTTCCGGATTCAGCAATGTTGGCATCACCGTCGCAATTGCGAGGCTCCGTCCCGGAATCATCTCTTCCCGATACTCCTCGCCCACAAACGCTGATTGGGTAGAGCATCCTGCCCAACATAGGAATGCCCACAGTAGCGAGAGAGCGTATCGCATCTGTTCATTGACCTTTCCGGTGAACCACAATTGAGTCATGGGCTTTCTCCTTTGTTCCGCCCACCAACATTCTCTCTGGAGTAACGATGAATGCGAGTGTTTGTTGCGCAGAATGTGCGTACCCCTCATGGCCGTCTTTGATCCCCAACCCATGCCAGCACGAGCAACACGGAAATGAGCAAGACACTATACTCAACGCCGTTGCGACCGGCCCCGACAACGAACCACCCTTCACGAGCATGGACGAGGAGAATACCCAAAACGAGTTCTACTGTATAATACAGAGAGAGAGCCCGTACATATCTTCCTGATGCAAGAACCGGAGTACCAACGATTTCGATGACGGTCACCATCCATGCCAGTCCATATCCAATCGGCAGATTCGATGCAGTGAGAAATCCACCGAACGGTGCCACCCCGCCGAGCACAATGCGTGCGACACCGTGGATAAAGATCAGAATAGCTGCAACCACGCGAAGTGTCGCAAGCGCTGATCTGGATGAATGTGTAATACTCATGTCGAGGTTTCCGGAATGAACTTCTACTTTACCCAGATAACCGTAATCCCGGGGTTCCCTGTCTCCAGATCGCTGTCCTGATAAGAAACCTGGATCCGCATCTGCCGCACTAATTCATCATACAGAGAATAGTGCTCCCCTTCGATAACAGCCTTGAACTTCGAGCGGTTGCGAAATCCCCAGTTACGCACAGCTTCTTTCATACTTCCCCCTGTGCCTGTGCTTCCGTAACCATGAATGATCTTCAGGATCCGGAGTCCGGGGTCAGCCAGGACCATTCGATGGGCTTTTGAGAGCTCAATATCAAGCTCGTCCATTCGCATTGGCGGGTGGGCCACATCTATTGTGAGCATCAGAGATCGCGCGGGCTTCATGGTGTAATGAACGCATCATGGTTGAATTGTGCAACGGAGGCACACCGAAATCAGCACCTTATCTTGCTTTTCACCTCCACCTCAGCTATTTTGATGAGGATTTCAGACGTTTATCAACCGGTTTGATGCCGGACATCTGATCAGCTCACTCTCCAATCCACCGTATCCTTGACGATTCTTTTCTCCAGCTCACTTACCGTTGTTGCAATACTGTTCCTTTCTTCCTGCTCACCATCAGCGAAGAGTATTGCCTCGCGGGACAAGGTTTCTGAGATCGCAACTCGAAAGTTCGGTGGCACCTTTGAGGTAATACCAAGCCCGGACAATGACTTTCTGCTTTGTCGAAGTGAAGACGGGAAACGTGTACCACTCCAGTCAGTGCGTTTCTTTCTCTTCAACACGAAACAGGACAGTGTCGTGTATGAACGGGAGATTGAGAATGGTTTGGTTCGCTGGTTGGAAGGATCGAAGCTGGAGATCACCCGCATTCCCGGCAATGTGACTGGCGATGAGGAGCCGGGTTCCTTTACAGAGATTTATGACGCAAAGACGGGGATCATTACAAGGAAGTAAACTCGAGACCGTCAGAGATTAGGCATTTTTCACACTATCTTAAAGAGGAGAGTTCCATGAACACTAAAATACGAATCGGTATGATGATTCTCCTTTGTGTCGTTCTTGGGGTGGCGGCAACGCTGCTGAACGATCCAAAGGCAATTCCCGAATCTGACTTTTCCGAGCAAGCCAGTCTGAAGTCAAAGCTCAAAAGAAACGGGTTGATAAAAGATACCGGCCCGCGGGCCGAAGGACCGAACGAGTTTGCACGCATCCTTCATGAAATGCGGATTCCGTATGGGGCAACCGATCCTTCATATCCGCCCAACCACAAGACGATGGAATTGGCAAAGGCGACACACGCAAGCACCCAACCATCAACCATACTACCCTGGACTGAGCGTGGACCCGGTAATGTTCCCGGAAGAGCCCGCGGCCTTGTCGTTGATCCCGGAGACCCTGCATTGAACACCTGGTTTGTCGGCAGTGTTGGCGGCGGAATTTGGAAAACAACGAACGCAGGTACAGTATGGCTCGAGCTGACGCAAAACATGCCGAACCTTGCCGTCTCGGTTGTTATCCAGTCCCCGTCCAATCCTAATATCATGTATGCGGGAACCGGAGAGAGCTTCTTTAGTGTGGACGTGGTGAATGGCGATGGAATCCTGAAGTCGACGGATAGGGGCGCGACATGGTTTCAACTCACGAGCACGGCAAGCAACGATGACTTCAACAATATTGCACGCATGATTGTCGATCCAGTAAATCCCGACATCGTGATTGCAGCAACGACATCGGGACGTTACCGGCAGAATACTGTGAATCGATCGGGAATCTGGAAGTCCACCAACGGCGGCACAAGCTGGTACAATGTGTACAACGAAACCGAGATTGGCGCGGGTGGACGGATCAAGCGGGTGTTGCACATTGTGTATCCTCAAGGGGACTTCGCAACACAATACGCGGCTGTTTCCGAAAAAGGGGTCATAAAATCCACCGACGCTGGCGAAACGTGGTCTCTTTCCTCCAACGGTATTACAGGCTTGACGGGAAGACTCGAACTCGCTATTGCCCCATCCAACCCGAACAAGATTTATGGGGCGGGCGAAGGCGCAAGCTCGAACCTGTACGTTTCTTCCGATGCAGGTGCGAACTGGACACTGACAACTGTGAGCGGCACGAACACCAATTGGCTCTCCGCCCAGGGATGGTACGATAATACGATCGTTGTCCATCCGACAGATGAGAACAAGATGTATGTCGGAGGCGTGAACTTGTATACGATCACCATGATTTCAGAGACCCAACGGACAATTTCATCAATCGCCACAGGGCCTGTCCACGTGGATCACCACAATCTTATGACTGTGCAGAATACCGGCGGCGGTTTCCGCATACTAAACCTGAACGACGGCGGCATTGGTGTTTCCACGGACAGCACCACCGGATGGACGAAACCCGGAAACGGTTTGAACACCAGCCAGTTCTATGGCGTGGATAAAAAGCCGGGGGCGAGCGCGTACTTTGGCGGCATGCAAGACAATGGCACCTACCGCTCACCCGACGACGCTCTTGCAAATTCACTCTGGGAGTTCCAGATTGGCGGAGATGGTTATGAAACATCCTGGCATTTTGATGATCCCTCAAAATTGATTGGTGGGTCACAGTATAATGGCATCAGGCGTTCAACGAACGGCGGGGGGAGTTTCTCCACCGCCACAACCGGAATGACAGGAAACACCGGCTCGGGAAATGCTCCATTCATTACCAAGATTGCAAAGACAAACATGGAGCCCGATCTGCTGTTTGCCGTTGGCAGGAGCGGCGTGTTCAAATCAACGAACTTCGGCGCCAACTGGACACTGACTGCAATTGCCGCCGGGACATGGGGGAACATCAGTTCATTCCACAACGTCAAGATCTCACGCGCAAACCCGGACATTGTTTGGGCAGGGGCTCGCATGGATCCATCTGCCAAGATTCATCTCTCCACCGATCGGGGGGCGACGTTTCTTCCTGTGCCTGATTATTCTGTGACAACACTCGGCGGCATCTCCGGACTCTCCACTCATCCATTGGAGGATTCGACGGCGTATGTTCTCTTCAGCTTTGCGGCAAAACCGAAGGTCCTGCGCACAACAGACCTCGGACAGAACTGGGAAGACATCAGTGGATTCCACGGCGGATCCGTCAGCACCAACGGTTTCCCTGATGTTGCCGTGTACGACTTGCTGGTTCTCCCCCACACACCGAATGTCATCTGGGCAGGAACTGAGATTGGCCTGTTTGAATCCACGGATAACGGCGCAAGCTGGCATCTCGCCAACAACGGACTTCCGTCCGTTTGTATCTGGTTCATGACGCATGTGGAGAATGAAGTTGTCGTGGCAACGCATGGCCGCGGTATCTGGAGTGTGGACATTCCGGGAATGTCCGCGGGTCAAACATTCAAGCCGTTGCTCGGCTCGGTTGCCCAAGGCCCGGATGGACAGCTTGCCATTGAGGTAACGCGACGCTCGGTCTATGATTCAACCATTGTGCTGGTGGACGATATGCCGTTCGTCCGACTTGGTGCCAACGCCACTGCACCGACCGATACCATCGTGAAGTACCCTGTTGTTCAAGCGGGAACGGTCGTGGTCTCGGCAACATCATATAAGAACGGGAGCGCATATCCATCGGTTGGCAGAAGTGTTCCCGTTATTCTCTTCGCTCCGCCACAGACCTCGTACGCGAATGACTTTAACACGACAAGTAATGACTTTACCGGGTCGGGGTTCACCATTCAACCGCAGGCTGGTTTCAACGACGATGCCATTCATACGGCACACCAGTATCCCAACAATGCCAACCTCACCTACATGCTGACCATTCCCATCATCGTTGGCTCCAGCAACTACTTCATTGCATACGATGATGTTGCGCTGGTTGAGCCGGGTGAGGACGGGGCGCCGTTCGGTGATCCTGCGTTCTATGACTATGTTGTTGCCGAGGGATCGCGCGACGGTGTCACCTGGATTCCCTTTGCAGATGGTTACGATGCGCGATATGACGCGGTGTGGCTTGCGGCATACAATGCAAACACGCCGGGTGACGCAACGATGTACCGTCATCACGAGATCAATATCCTCAACACGTTCTCGGCGGGTGAACACATTCTTGTTCGCTTCCGACTGTACAGCGATGCATCGGTACGGAACTGGGGCTGGGCCATTGATAATGTAGAGATCGGAACGACAACCGGCGTCGGTGATGGGAAGAGCTTCCCTGCACGGTTTGCACTTGACCAGAACTACCCAAACCCGTTCAATCCCAGCACCACCATCGAGTACTCGCTGCCCGGGACCAGCACTGTGAAAATGGTGGTTTACGATCTGCTCGGTCGGGAGGTTCGAACCCTGCTCAATAATGACAGGAAGGAAGCCGGCGATTACACGATCATGTGGGACGGTAAGAGCAACGCAGGTCACTCGCTCCCGAGCGGCACGTACTTCCTGAGACTCGAAGCAGGAAAGCACACGGCAACACAGAAGCTGATGTTGCTGAAATGACGATTTCCGTCATCCCGAGGCCCGATGATTTCCAATCGGGACGAGGGATCTGACTTATGCTCGTCCGTTCTCGTTTAGGATTCATCCAGGGCGCCCGTTCATCGCAAGGTGGACGGGCGCTAGTGTTTTTGAAGGTGTTGAGTTTCAAATCACGTAGGACTACGAGGATACTCCCTATAGTTACAACAGCTTGCGAGCGCTGTTGTTTTCTCGCGCAAGTTCTGCATCTCATTGCGTTAAGTCTCCAATTACCTCTTGACTTCAGCAGATGATGAGAGTATATTGGCTGCGTGAAGGGGGCGTCAGACTCTTCGCTCTTCGCTCTTCGCTCTTCGCTCTTCGCTCTTCGCTCTTCGCTCTTCGCTCTGTTCTTTCCTATTAATCAACTCACTATGCCTCCACCGCGAATGGTATTTGCAAATCCACGAACAACGGTTCCAACTGGACCGAGGTAGGCAAAATGAACGTGTCATCAACCGATGGGAAGAGAAGAGTTGCCAAAAAATGAATGGAGATGGCAGGTTTGCACACCCGGGGTTCGACTCTCCGCATCTTCACCACAGAATCTTGCAAGGGCAACACCAAAGAACCAGAGGAGACACTGATGAAAATTCTCTATATCGCCATGGGACTAATGATGCTCAATGGATTGTCGGCACAGGCCCAGGATACGAGTTGCGGCATTGTGTGGGACGCGCCGATACTTCTTTCAGATACTACCTACAACGCTGGCTCGCCGAGGATTGCACTCTCCGGTGATGATACGGTTCACATCACGTGGTGGAGTCTGTCTCATGTCGGAACCGGCGAATTGCGCTTGCCATACTGCAGGAGTTTTGACGGTGGCGCAACAATGCAGGGTCCAGTTGAACTGCTGACAGACAGCCTTGCTTTTCCCGGATATGCAAACTCTCCCAAGATAGTTGCCTGGCGTTCAAACGTGTATGCCTTTTTTCAAGGGTCTTCAGCGTCGGACACACCTATTCGCATGGTCAAGAGCACTACCGGCGGATCATCATGGGACTACCCAGTTGATATTAGTCCAGACTCCGCCGGACCCCCGCCATTGACGCCGACAATAATGGGGGATACAATTGCAATGACCTATGTCCCATTGGGACAGGTGACACACAATATCCTTCGGTCGACAAATTCGGGAGCCAGCTGGGTGAGTGTAAATGCGGGGCTTCCCAATTTCAGCATATTTGCTCTCGGATCTCGCGCCGCATCAAATTCAGGCGCGCTACATTTGGTGCAGATCGGTGTGGTAGGTAATCAAGGTGAAATAGAGTATCGCCGGTCCCATGACCTTGGGGACACATGGGTTCAGCAGACATTTTTGTCAACGATTGACGGGTTACAATCCATTGATCCCATCATTGGTACCAGCACGGACGATACCACAGTCGTTGCGGCATGGCGCGATCCAAAATATGGCTGCATTGGACTTGTTGGTTGCAGTGTTCTCGGGCGCGTTGGAGTTGTTGGGTCGGACAGTACATCGTGGAACCCGGAACAGGTTCTCACTGATATCCCTGCCGGCTACGAGCCAAAAGTAAGTGTTCACCGTCATCGCGCAGCTGCAGGTTGGCCGATGGATCAGACATTCTCTCCCTTTGCTGAGGTGCGAGTATCGGATGATACCTCGTGGTGTTCAGTTTTTGACCCCACGACTGGAATTGCGACCCGTGTGGTGATAATAGTAGATGTGGCCATCTCATCCAAAGCGGTTCATGTTGTCTGGGAGGCGAGCCAGGCCCCCGATCCGAGTACGTTCAGGATTTTCTACCGTCGTGGACGATTCATTGATACAGATGTGAAAGAAGAACGCCCGCCCTTGCCTTCGTACTCACGACTTGAGCAGAACTACCCAAACCCATTTAACCCGAACACGACAATACGATTCAAGATCCAGGTTTCTGGATTCACCACGCTGAAAGTGTATGATATGCTAGGCCGGAAAGTGGCGACTCTTGTCAACGAGAAGAAGGATGTAGGTGAGCACGTGATTGAGTGGAATGCCGAAGGAGTGCCGAGCGGGGTATACTATTACAGACTCATTGCGGGAGACAGAGTTGAAACGAAAAAAGCAATTCTCATCAGATAATTCACAGTCATGCAAGTAAGGAGCGGATGCCCGCCGATGTTGGCAAACACTCCAACGGGCAACCCGCGCCCTGTGCCGGGAACCGGCTTGCGACCGGCTCCCTCGCACCTCCAATGTAACAATCACGTTTCGTATTCACAAAAGGAGGTTGTCATGAAACATCTTCTGCGTAAGCAGTCCTTTGGACTGTATCTCGCAACCGGCGCTTGCCTGTTGTTTGCGGATATGCTGAACGCGCAAACATGGACCTCGCTCAATGGGCCTCAGGTTGCCAGCAATGTGAAAGACATCAGTATCACGAGCAGTGGCAGTACGCTCTACGTAGCTGATGCAAACCACGTCCTCAAGTCCACCAACGACGGCGCCGGGTGGGCTGTAACATCGCAGCCCTATTCCAGCCCTCTGCTTGTTCTGGTGAAACCCAACGACGGCAGCATCGTACTTGCGGCGAAGAATGGGGAACTGAAATACAATAACCAAGGTGGCGGAGGAAGTGGTTGGACCACAATCTCGAACCTCGCAGACCTCACCCCCCTTTGCCTTGTTGCGGCAGTAAACGATAACACCGTGATGTTGTTGGGAAGGACTTATGTTAGTAACAACAACGCTATATGGAGAAGCTCAAACAGTGGAGCGAGTTGGTCGAAAGTCACTACTTTTGGGGCTTCGACAAACGTTCACGATTTCGACACATATCCTACAGCCGGACAGGGTAGAGATGGAGTCATCCTCGCGGGAGGGATTAATCCATCTGGCGCGCCGGAAGGCTCCAGCAACTCTTCGCCCGCGACTACTTCCGGACTCTGGAAATCGGCAGACTATGGCGCTAATTGGGATCAGAATGGACTTGGAAACAGAAATGTTCGCTCCGTGGCGATTGTCCCAAAGCCATCAGCTACCGATTACATCCGCCTTGCGGCAGATAATGTTGCGGCGGGCAACGATGCTCTGATGCGAAACACAAGCTTGACCGATGATGGCCAATGGACCCAGATTACGCTCAGTCCTGCGCCCGCGGATATTTATCTCATTCGCCGGAAGGCCTCCAATGGAAACATATTCCTCGCAGCAAGCAACGGAGTATGGAAATCAACTGACGATGGAGCGTCATTTACACAGGTCGGGCTCAGTGGAACAGATGTCATTTCTCTTGCAGTGAGTTCAACAGGCAACAATGTGTTTGCGGGGACGGCTAACACACTTTACAAATCAACAGACAACGGTTCCAACTGGACCGAGGTAGGCAAAATGAACGTCTCATCAACCGATGGGAAGGAAAGAGCTGCCAAAAAATGAATGGAGATGGCAGGTTTGCATAACCGGGGTTCGACTCCCCGCATCTTCACCACAGAATCTTGCAAGGGCAACACCAAAGAACCAGAGGAGACACTGATGAAAATTCTCTATATCGCAATGGGACTCATGATGCTCAATGGATTGTCGGCACAGGCCCAAGATACGAGTTGCGGCATTGTGTGGGGGCCGGCCATTCAGCTCTCGCCTGATTCCGCAACAGGAAACGAGAGCGGCCCTACAATAGCTGTCCAAGGGGACACAGTCCACATTACGTGGCTAACCAGCGGATACAAATTCCCCTACCGACGAAGTGTGGACAATGGCGCGTCGTTCGAACCACTTCGCGCCTTGCGGTCAGACACCGGCTACGTGCAAGGGTCTCGTTTTCTTGCTACCTCAAAGTTCCTTGCAGGGTTCTATCTTGCCAAGGATTCTGTCTGGATCATGAGAAGTTTTGATCACGGAGAAACCTGGGACACCTCTAATTCCGTGACCTCTGCGTTGGTCGGCAACGAGAGTCTTGCAGGTAAGGGAGACTCATTGTTTCTCTTCAATCGCTCGGGGGACAGCTGGAAGCTTTTGCGTTCATTTAATGGCGGGCAATCTTGGGACTCAGTCGGGCGTCTGATATCCGGAATCAGTGCCATCAATCCCCTCACAATAACTGATTCGATTCTCCATGAAGTACATCGATATCGGTTCGACTCTGCCGGACAGGGTTATGATCTCGTTGTTCAGTATATCAAAAGCACAAACTGGGGTGAAACATGGACAGACTCAATCGCCCTTTCTACGATTGCAACCCAAGTAGCCAGCGAGCCCCACATTGCCTCCGATGCCAGCCAAACCGGGAATTCAATCCTGACGGTTTGGAAGGACGCCAAATACGGCTGTCTTGTGCCGGGCGGATGCGCAATTCTTGGTCGGGTCAGTCACGACCGGGGAATCAGTTTCGGGCCTGAAAGAAGATTCGATCAGCATGCAGCAGGAGCTCTTTCGGTTGCTGCCGTCGGCGGAAACACAATGGTGGTAGCTTGGACTGACTTAACCGTACCCATTGAGCCCACGATGCGACTGACACTAAGCATGGATTCAGGTCTTAACTGGTGCGGTCCGATTGTGATTGATTCAGGCTCAACGCCCAAAATCACGTTACGAGGGTCGGACCTTCATGTTGTCTGGCATCGCAATGTTGGCGGTTCAACCGGAGTTTTGAAATCCTATTACAAAAAGGGCATAATCCTCCCAAGCTCAGTTCAAGATGTGTTCATGTCCACAAGTGCAGCCAAGCTTCAGCAGAATTATCCCAATCCGTTCAATCCAAAAACAAGAATTGAATTCAATATTCCAGGTGCAATCTTCGCTTCTCTCAAGGTATTTGACATGCTCGGGAGAGAGGTTGCTACTTTGTTGGAAGGGAGTATCTCTCCCGGCAAACATTTGGCTGATTGGGATGGACGAGAACACTCGTCGGGGCTATACTTCTACCGACTCATCACAATAGACCGAGGAAATGTGATAAGAACACTTTCGAAATCAATGATCATGGTTAAGTAGTCAGAACTGAGAAAAGAAAGGGAGGTCTCCGCATGGCGAGTTGGCGCCAGCGAATACCTCCCAGGTGAGAACAGCCAAGGCTGGTCGAAGCGATCCGAACCAATCGGATCGTCAGCGCTTGTCTACTCCACCTCCATAATACACAAATCCAACGTCACTTTCTTCTTGGAGGTTTGCTATGAATCTCATTCGATTTGTCGGATGGATTGGAGTAATTATGCTTGTGTGGTGGGGAACCGGTCGCAGTCAGACCTGGCAATCAACGAGTGGTCCTTACCGGGTGAACGCTCCAGATCTTATCGCAGGAAGGGCATCTGGGGCGTCGAACGCAACAGTCTATGTTCATGATGGCACAACTATACGGCGAAGTACAGATGGTGGCAATGCTTGGCAAGCTACTTCTTCTTTTTCCAACTCCCTTGGATTTGCATGCAAACCTGATGCTCCCTCGACAGTTTTTGTTGGCAATAGTGGAGGTGTATCCAAGAGTACAAATGGTGGCGATAACTGGACAAGCGTTGTTACACTACCAACGACCGGTCAGCTCGCAATTGCCGTCGCTACGGCTCAATCACAAATCGTTCTTGTCGGAACAGAGAAGTCATGTGGGAATGCTTCATTGAAGATAAATTATAATCATGGCCAATCAGGGGATTGGGTCGATCTTAACTATTTCACCGGCGATGTGCAGACACATGTCCTTGCCATCACAACCCATCCGACAAACTATCAGTTGATGTGGGTAGGAGGAACGTCTCCGTCTCCCTGCCTGACTGAAACCTATACCTATTCCTATACCAACGGTGTCTTTTTTTCTACTGATGCTGGTGGTAACTGGGCCAATGCGGGGACACTTAGCGAAGATATTGTTGCTTTGACTTCCTACACGAATGGCGGAACGACCTACGTTTTTGCTGCAACGAGCGATCCCAACGACGAACTATTCTACACCACTCAGGGCACAAACACCGGCGCATCGTGGACGGAGGTGTCGTGGAGTAACGGACTCATCAGCGATTTGAAAGCTGTTGGTTCAACTCTCTATGCCTCCACCGCGAATGGTATTTACAAATCCACGAACAACGGCTCCACCTGGACAACGCTCTGCAGTGGCCTGTATGACAAACTCGACATGAAACGACTTGCCGCTGACCCGCAGAACGCAAACATCCTCTTTGCGTGTTCTCCCAAGACAATCTACAAGACTACCGATGGTGGGACAACGTGGAGGGATGAAGCGACGGGGATTACCGCACTTGTTGCATCGGCGGTTGCTGCGAAGGGCGACACGTCAATCGCACTTTCCCCCAGCTACTCCGGTGCTCACAGGAACAGCGGAACTGCTTGGCATGGAGTGGACTTGTCTTGCGCGTCGGATTTTCGCGGTGTGTGGGCAGGATTTCGTTACTTGAGTGAGACCTTCGTCTTTGCGGGGGGGTATCGTCAAGGAAGCGGCGGCAACACAACTGCGTCCCTTTGGAGGAGCACAGATGCGGGATTGGAATGGGTTGAAGTCCGAAGTGGCACATATACATCGGGAAAATATAACGGGGTTGTCACTGATCCGGCCAACACGAACCGAGTCTACGTATTTGGGCTGCGCCAGAACGGTGTCGCATACAGCAACGATAATATTTCGGTGAGCAATAGTGCCGGCGAGTCTGGTTCCTGGGAGAGGGTTTCCATTCCTAACAACTCGGCATCCACGATTTGTGCTGTGTCGGACATGGTCATTGATCCAACTGGTGCAGGGACATACTCTGAGATCGTTTATGCCGCCATTTACGATGGAACCGACAAGGGAATATGGAAGTCAACCGATCATGCAGTCACCTGGACAAAACTGACACATACCCTGGTGAACAACAAAGCCATTCGGGCTCTTGGGCTGAATCCGAACACTCCCTCGGTGTTATATGCCGCTGGAGGATCGGCCGGTGCGTGGTGGATGGGAAAATCGACGAATGGCGGAACGGATTGGACCACAATAAGCACGATGACTACGCAAGTCATCGATATTCAAATGCACCCTTCTTTCCAATCCTCCGCGAATCATGTCTGGGTCATTTCCAATAACGGAACAACAATTCATAAGACCACTGATGGTGGTGCTTCTGCCTGGACAGATATCACTTCAGGAATAACAAGCGGTGCGACCATCAATTCTCTCTCCGCCGATCTTGCCAAGAAGGGGAACGTTTTTGCTGCAACAACTGCAGGAGTCTTCAGGAGAAACGAGACCCCCCTTGTGCCAACCGGGTTCAGTGCTACGGTAGTGAATTCGCATTCTTCTCTTACGTGGTCAGCAAATGCGGAAGCCGACGTTTTTTACCAGGTGTGGAGATACGAAACCACGTGTCAATACTACTGCCCAAACAAGGTATGCGGCTCCAGGCAGAATGAAACAATGTTGTACCAGCCAACCAGCCCAAGCTATTACGATGCAACAGCCCTTGTGCAAGACTGCCCCGGAACTTATGGTTTCGAGGGAGTCTATGGATACTATGTAAAGGCCATTGATAATGGAGGTAACATCTCTGGTGAGTCGGCAATCAAAACGCTCTTGAAGTCAGGAGACAGTCCGGAAAAGCAGAGCGGGGGGGGAGGAGAGGTTCCAGAGACTTTTTTCCTAAGCGCCAATTATCCCAATCCCTTTAACCCATCGACTCATATCAGCTATGGTCTTCCATCGGACGTGCACGTTCACCTCGTCGTGTACGATTTGCTTGGGCGGGAGATCGCAACTTTGATCAATGAGGCTCAAACAGCGGGTTATAAGCATTTCGATTTCAGTGCCAGTAAGCTTTCAAGCGGTGTCTACATGTACAAGCTCACCGCAGGTTCGTTCATTGAAGTGAAGAAGATGACCCTCACAAAATAGTCCCGCCCATTTGGGGATTCTCACACGCCCGTTGGTCGCAAGACCGCGGGCATCTCTTTAGACATTCCGTGGACAAATACATCGCCCCTAGGCTCGGCTTCGCTCGGCGAATGACCTCCGTCGAAGGGTGAAAGTGTTGTTCTGGTATCATACTTCTCTTTAAAGAGAAGTATGCAAGAGAACTTTTCGAAATCGCAACACACACCTTGGATCATTCCATCCTCAACTTCATGCGATTTCAGCACCGCGCTCAAAAACAGTAAACGCTGAAATCGCAACTCCTATGTGAATCCATCCCACACATCCTGCGATTTCGAGAATCATGTTTTCTAAACACAACAAATGCTCCCTCCGTTGATAGTGTCCTACAATGTACTGTGCCCTGCGAAACCATCGGAGGGAGGGATGGCAATACAGCCTGCGTTTCTTATTCCGAGCACATTCATGACACACCGCTACTCCAACTCGTCGCCATGTCAAACCGTTTCAGTCGTAACGAATTCCCCACAACGCTCACCGAACTGAATGCCATTGCAGCAGCGGCAACCATGGGGTTGAGCATCCCGAGCGCGGCAAGGGGTATGCCGATAACATTATAGACGAACGCCCAGAACAGGTTCTGTTTTATTGCCCGGAGCGTTGCAGAGGAAAGTCGGATGGCACGCACTACGCTCATCAGGTCACCGCGCATCAGAGTAATATCAGCAGCTTCCATTGCGACATCTGTACCGGTGCCAATCGCAATACCGACATCTGCCTGCGCAAGAGCCGGCGCGTCGTTGATTCCGTCACCCACCATGGCAACGATGATTCCCTCTGACTGAATTTCCTTCACATGCTTTGCTTTATCCGCCGGAAGAACGCCTGCAATCACTCTCTTGATACCAACTTGCGTGGCGATTGCCTCCGCAGTTTGCTGGTTATCTCCGGTGATCATGACGACATCCAGTCCCAAGCGCATCATTTCCAACACGGCTTCCCGTGCAGTCGGTTTGATTGTATCGGCGATGGCTAGAATGCCGGCAACCTTACCGTCAATGGCGATGACGACCGGTGTCTTTGCTTCTGCCGAGAATCTCCCGAAGCTCTTCTCTTCTCCTTCAGGGTAAATCGAGTATTCCTTGAGGTGTCCAATATTGCCAACGACCACCGGATGTCCATCAATCACTCCCGCGATGCCAAAGCCCGGCAACGACTGGAATGCCTCAACTTCCGAAAGGCCAATGTGCTCTCTTTGTGCACGCTTAACAATAGCCCTGCCGAGCGGGTGTTCTGATCGTTGCTCAAGTGATGCCGCGTATTTCAGAACCGTGTCATTATCGTATCCATTCAATGCCACCACATCCGTCACCGATGGCTGTCCTTCGGTAATCGTCCCTGTTTTGTCCAGGATAATCGTTTGAATCTTATGGGCGCGCTCCAGACTTTCTGCATTCTTAATGAGAATGCCAAGACCCGCACCCCGACCCGTACCGACCATGATTGCTGTGGGTGTTGCAAGTCCGAGAGCACACGGGCAGGCAATAATCAACACCGCAATAAAGTTGATAAGGGCTGAAGTGAAACCGGTATCCCCGATAACGTACCAGAGTATAAACGTTACAAGAGCAATACCGATGACCACCGGAACAAATACCGCAGCAATCTTGTCTGCCAGGTTTTGAATCGGCGCCTTGGAGCCCTGGGCATCCTCCACAAGTTTTGCGATGTGTGCCAGCATTGTGTCCTTTCCCACCGCTGTTGCGCGGAACGTTATGCTGCCATTGCCGTTGATCGTCCCTCCCACAACAGTATCGCCTGCGCTTTTCTCGACCGGCATGCTTTCACCGGTCATCATCGACTCATTCACAGTGGTGGAGCCGTTGACAATGACTCCATCCACAGCAATTCTCTCACCCGGCCTGATGACAATGATATCATCAACGACCACGTTATCGACTGCAATTTCCAGTTCGGCACCGTTCCGGATGACGCGGGCAACTTTCGGGTTGAGTCCCATCAGGTGTCGAATTGCCTCGGACGCACGCCCTTTTGCTTTCGTCTCCAACAACTTGCCAAGAAGAATAAGGGTAATGATCGTAGCGCTCGTATCGAAATAGACATGGCCGTCGTGCGCTGCATGACCGAGAAGTTCGGGAAATACCACTGCCACGAGACTGTACGTGTACGCTGAACCGGTACCAACAGCAACAAGCGTATTCATGTCCGCAGTGAAGTGCTTGAGTGCAGACCAAAAGCCCCTGAAAAATCGCCGCCCCGGAATGAACATTACCGGTGTTGTCAGCAAGAGGAGGAGCTTGTTTGTCTGGTCGAGTGACACCGGAGACCAGCTCTCATAGGAAGCAAGCATGCTGATCATACTGATCGCCATGATGGGGACCGTCAGTGCGGCACTGAGGATGAGTTCTTTCTTGAGAATATTGGCCGTATCGCTTCTGCGCTCATGTGCTGTACCGGTTTTATGTTCGGGCAGAACGAGGGTGTACCCTGCATCCGCAACCGCTTTTTGAAGTCCTCCGGGCTGCACCGCTACGGGATCAAATTCAATCGTCGCCTTTTCTGTTGCAAGGTTTACCGAGGCATGTTGCACGCCCCCGACTTTTTGCAAAGCTTTCTCGACCCTCGCAACGCAACTTGCGCAGGTCATTCCCTCGACGGGAAGGGTGACAGATTCTATTGCTGGGTGTTCCTGGTTGGACATATTAGTTAGCCCTTTATACGTCGCTTGTTGATGTTTGTCATCCCACCAATTTGTACCCGGATTCGCTGATCGCTTTCGACAAATCTTCACGTGTTACTTTGCTCTCATCATATTCTACTTCTGCCCTGCCGATCTGTACATCATTGATCTTCACCCCCGCAACCTTCGAGAGTTCCTTTTTCACACTCATTACGCAGTGTCCGCAAGTCATGCCTTCGATCTTGAGTTCTTCGATTTTCATGGTTTGATCTCCTTAAATGGCTTGTAGCTGAATGATTGACAATGCAAATATACAACACGGGCATGGGGGGATGTGTTACAGAATTATGGGAAAGAGTTATAGCTCTGGTCATCTTCCTGATTTTCGACCGAGCGACAGGAAGGCATTCCGCGCTTACCACACATCGCTATGCAACGAGGCGGTTAGAGGAGCGATATCCAACGCGGGCTGGCGATCTTATTCCACCTTAAACCTCACCCTCAACACCCCATTCTCATGAGAAGTCGAGATGATCTGAAACCCGCCGATCTCTTTGGTGGAATGGACATGCTGTCCGCGACAGGGACACGCATCATAGTCGCCAATGCGGATAATGCGCAATGTATCGCCGGCATCATCGGGCAGGCGTGAGAGGTTGAAGAGTTTGTCGGCCTCTTCGCGTGGCATGAATCCTTCGGTCACCGGCATATCGGCGGCAATCACTTGGTTGACGCAACGCTGGATCTCCTGCACCTCGGCAGCGGTCAGGTTGCGGTCGAACCGGTAGTCGCACTTGGATTTCTTTTTCTCAATGTGCGCACTGAATGAACGTCCGCAGTTGAACATTCGCACCATGGTCTGGTTGAGGATGTGCTCGGCGGAGTGCATGTGGGGAGGATAGTCTTTGGGCATAAAAGCAGCTTCTGGATGTGGGATTTGAGATGGCGGCCGTGACGACTATCTCACCTTGTCCAACGGTTTGCGCGTCTCCCCTACCATTTTTTTGAACTGTGTGGGGGTCATGCCGGTAATTGCCTTGAACTGGTTGGAGAGGTGTTGCAGACTGCTATATCCAAGCTGGTAGGAAATCTCGCTCAGCGTCAACTCGCCATACTTCAGGAGTTCCTTCACCCGCTCGACCTTTTGCAGGATCAGGTAACGCTCGATGGTTATTCCTTCCATCGAGGAAAAGAGCGCGCTCAACTGACCGTATTCCTGGCCGACTACCCGGGCAATGAATCCGGACGCGGGGAAGGTGACAGGAGTCTGCTCATGGTTGGTGTACACAAACTGCAGGATCGCGTGTTTGATCTTTTCAATCGTTTTGGTACGCCTGTCTTCGATCAGCTCAAACCCGTTTGCCTCAAGCGCCTTGCGGATCTCCTGGCGGTCGGGACCACGATCGTCTCCAGCGATAACCGCTTCGCCAAGTGATACACTGAGGGGATGGTAACCGAGGCGCTCAAGTTCTTCTCGTACAACCTTGACGCAACGGTTGCAGACCATGTTCTTGATGTGGAGGGTGGTGGTACCGGTGGAACGGTGTCGCTGCGTCATCGCATCAACATTAGCTTCTTCGTCTGTGTAAAAGAGCCGAGTTGGAGCTGGTAGAAATACACTCCGCTGGCCAGTTCACCGGCATCGAACTCCACTGTGTTGACGCCGGCGGAGTGATTGCCTGAGGCAAGCGTGGCCACCTCCTGCCCGTCGAGGGTAAACACTTTCAACGAGATGGTCCCGCCGACAGGAAGGTCGAAGGAGATAGTGGTGGTCGGGTTGAAGGGGTTGGGGAAATTCTGGTACAACTGAAAATCTTCCGGGATTGCCGACGAGGGAAAATCTATACCGGTGGTAATCAAACCCGCATCCACCCAGGCGGAGTACCAGAGACTAGCAAGGTCCAATGTGCCACGCTGCATCTGGTCGAGCGTGATGTTTCGTGTTCTCTGCCAGAGAGCGTTGTAGTACGCCGCCGGCGCAGTGCCGGATCCATTCCATCCGGAGACGCTCTTCGCATACGTGTCTGCCTGCAACACCGTATCCACGCGACTGTTGGTGTACAGAATGTAATCAAAGACGAAGTTGATGCGGTCCGCGATGTATCGCACCGAATCAGGGGTAATGAACAACGAATTGAGATAGTATGTCGAGTTCAGCATCGTTGTTTCGTAGCGGGAATGGATGCCGTAGTTGTTCGAGTACTGACCGTTGTAATTGCGCGTGTTATGGAGCGGCTGGTGGGCATCGCCGACATAATGACCGATATCACTGGCGGTGAGCTTGGCCTTGGTCCAGTCGCCGCGACTCAACTGGTTGACGAGTGAATCGTAGTTCCACACTGTCGCCCACGGATTGATGCCGTTTTCCTTGACACGCTCCCAACCGTACAGCAGAATCATGCTATCGAGGGAGCGGGGGAGGTTGTGGAAGTTGGGGTAGTCATCAATATCCATGAAATGTCGTGGCGCTTCGGCATAGAAACTCGTGTCACCGCTGATCCGTCGCTGGTCGGCATCCACCGAATGGAGCGAAAAGAATGCACTATCCTGGATGAACAACAACATCTGGTTCGGGAGATGATATACAGTTTTGCGGTTGATAAAACGATGCGCATCCCATCCCCACGAATATCCAAGGTACGTCACTCCAAAACCAAGGATACACAGGAGGAGAGGGAGAAGAATTTTAGCGAGTTTGGGCATCTTTATTGGCTCTGATTCTGAGTATTTCGTGTTGATAATATAATCATGTTACCGTTGACATCCAACCATTCCGCTGGTTCACAATTGCGAATGCCACACGCGTTCAATATCTTGAGAGCATGAACAGAACAGAAGATATTCGACGCACGTATTTGGCGGCTTTAGCGGAAAAGCCACGCAAACAAGTTACAATAGAGGGATTTATCCGGGCAGGGGTTCTGGTGCCTCTGGTTTTCAACGACGGGAAGATCGAATTGCTTTTCACCAAACGGACTGACTCGGTCGAAACCCACAAGGGGCAAGTTTCCTTCCCGGGCGGGATGGTGGATGCAAGCGATGCTGATATTGTACATACGGCTTTGCGGGAGACACAGGAGGAAATCGGGATCGAGAAATCTGATGTGTCTGTTATCGGTGTATTGGACGATCATCCAACGCCGACACAATTTATTATTACACCCGTCGTTGGGATACTCGATGCAATTCCCCATACTGTACTGAATCCGGCCGAGGTAGCCGAGGTGTTTCGTGTCCCGCTGGAGTTTTTTGCTGATGAAACGAATGCGCGAAAGGAACGCCGGGAGTTTCGCGGGCAAACCCATGATGTCTGGTTTTATACCGCCGGCCCACACGTGATCTGGGGTGCAACAGCAACCATCATTCGTTCGCTGCTCAACACCCTCGAACCATCGGTTCACGCAAGAGCATAGTCCGCATTCACGAAGCTCTCACCCACCTGATATCCCCTCTTCTGCGCATACTTCTTGAGTCGTGAGAACAACAATGCACGTGCGCGATGTAATCGGGAGCGAACAGTACCGATGGGAATTTCCAGCGCTTCGGCGATTTCCTCGTAGGGAAGATCCTCGACGTCACGCAACACCACGACACTCTTGAACTTCTCGGGAAGCGATGCAAT
>CAZIHJ010000058.1:0-19830 GCA_964538485.1 uncultured Chitinophagales bacterium
GCGATTGCAATTGGCTTTCGTTGATTTTGGGAGCCCGTCCTGTTATCTTGTGGCGTAATGCGTGTGGTTAAGTATGGAACAAGAGGATCGGGAGGAGGATGTACGCGGCACTCATTCCTGCGAGAACCAATCCGAGCAAAGCAACGGCAGTCCAGGCGAACATCTTGAGGTCGCCGTCCTTTTCGCCGGAGACTTTTAGAGCTTTGCGGAAGCACAGATATGCAACAATGAGTCCGACAATTGCGAGGGTACTGAAAACGATGGTGAGTATGAGGTCGAGTTGTCCCATGATGTTCTTTCGTGTACGCAATCATACAACAAAAGGTTGCCCGAATCAAGGAAAGGAATACCAATGCTGAACCGCCTCTCGATGTTTATTGGAGTTATTGGAATGACAATGTTGATCCTGAATGGCTGTGCAAAAAAAGAACCGGATCCACGATTGAAGGACCTTGACACTCGTCTTTCACGTCTCGTCCAAGTGCCAATGCACTTTGATGCAAGCGCATTGCCAGCGCAAGAGAAGGAATTACTCAAAACATTGGTCGAAGCTTCAAAGCTGATCCATGAAGCGTATCTGCAACAAGCATATCCCGGTGGGGCAGCTCTGCGCGACAGTCTTGCAAAACTCGAAGACGAGGTCAACAAGAAGTTGTACCGTCTCGTTGTTCGTAACGGCGGGCCGTTCGACAAGATGGATCACTTCAAGAACTTCTACGGAACCTTTGAGAAGCTTCCCGGTGCCGGATTCTATCCCGCCGATCTAACGAAGGAAGAATTCGAAGCATACGTTACCGCTCACCCCGAGCAAGCAGAAGCGCTCATGAGCCCGTACACAGTTATCAAACGGGACAACGGTGCTTTGAAGCCGGTGCCGTATCATGAGGAATATGGCGAGTGGATGCGTCCTGCCTCGGAACTCCTCAAGAAAGCAAGCACGCTCACAGACAATCCTTCTCTGAAGAAGTATCTTGTGAGCAGAGCGGAAGCCCTTCTGACCGATGACTACTATGAAAGTGATCTCGATTGGATTGACCTCAAGGATAATGATGTCGATATCGTGATTGCTCCGTATGAAGTATATGAGGATGGACTGATCTCGATTAAGGCCTCGTATGAAGCCACGGTGGGAGTGAAGGACAAGGAGGAAAGTGCGAAACTCGACATCTATACGCAGCATATCGAGGCACTTGAGCAGAATCTCCCGCACGATGCAAAGTTCAAGAAGTCCACGAAAGGACTCGTTTCGCCGATGGTGATTGTCACGGACATCATCCGTGGTGGCGATATTGCAACCGGGTACCAACCCGTTGCCGCCAATCTGCCGAACGATCCGCGCGTTCATGCAAACAAAGGGACGAAGAAGACCTTCTGGGTGAACATGATGAAAGCACGTGTCAATGAGATCATCCTTCCCGTCGGCCGTGAGTTGATTGCCTCCGATCAGATCGAATACATCACGCCGCAAGGTGTGTTCAACTTCGTGCTTATGCATGAATTGTGTCATGCGCTTGGACCCCGCTACGTTCATGGGTCGAATGACAAAGTCTCGGTCAACCAGGCAGTGAAGGATCTTTACCCGGCCTTGGAGGAAGGCAAGGCCGACGTGGCCGGACTTCATTCCATAAAGTACTTCATTGACAAAGGTATCATCCCGAAGGAGATGGAAAAGCAGCACTATGTGTCGTACCTTGCTTCCATCTTCAGGACGATCCGCTTTGGAACAACCGAAGCCCATGGCAAAGCGGCTATATGTGAGTTGAACTACCATCGTGAGAAGGGGGGTATTCGTCTCGATCCGGCGACAAAGAAGTGGTCGGTGGATTTCGATAAAATCGGCCCGTCCATTTCTGATCTGGCAAAGATATGGCTTGAGCTGGAAGCAACCGGCGACTATGCGGGCACCGAAGAATTTTTCCGCAAGTGGGCTTCTACTCCTTCGGATGTTGCCGAAGCACTGAAGGGATTGGAACATCTCCCCGTGGATGTCGAACCGGTGTATTCAATAAAGTGGGAGTAGTGTTGTGGCGAAACGACATCCAAGCCTGGTTCCATTGTCGCACGATCATCACCACACGTTGGCGCTTGCATTGCGGCTCCGGCAGGGAACCGATGCATTGTTGAACGATGGGTGGACGCATGACCGTAACGAACAGGCGAATCGGGTTCGGGATTTCCATGCAAAGGAATTACGGGCGCACTTTGCAGCGGAAGAAGAAGTGGTATTCCCTGCAATGAAGGAACATGTCGCGAATTCTCTTGCAATGGTTGATACACTTGTCACCCAACATCGGGAGATTGAAAAACTCATCGAACGTCTTGTTGATGCCGAGGAGCCGGTGCTGGGTGAGACCCTTATTGCGCTCGGTACGATATTGGAACAACATATAAGAATTGAGGAACGGGAGTTATTCCCGCTGTTTCAATCAGCGTTCTCCCCGGAACTTGCGGAAGAGATCGGTCGACGGATTACGCTCGTGCAGGAGAGATTCCATCCGGTCACGGCAGCACAAACATCGGGCACACCATGAGCAATTCCACAGGGGTATTGATCGCCGAAGACGAGGAGGAGATCCGCGGGTTGCTGGCTATGATCTTCGAGATGGAACAGTTCACGGTGTTTCAAGCGGTCGACGGCCAGCATGCCCTTGAGATTTTCATTGAGCATAAAGGCGAGATCGGCCTGTTGATCACCGACCTTGGATTGCCACGCCTTGGCGGCGTTGAGTTGATTGAAAAGGTACGGGCGCTCAAACCCACTATCCGGATTATTGGATCCAGCGGTTACGGCCGGGCAAACGTCCGCGAGGAAGTTCTTGCTGCTGGAGGCGACATCTTTTTGCCAAAGCCATTCGTTGCTGCCGAACTCGTACAACAGGCGAAGCAGCTGCTTGCCATTTCTTGAGACAGGAAATCATGAAGACCACAACAGAATATCTCTGGTTCTCTACAACCTCACACCGTGAGTATATCAATATTACGGACCAGGTAAGCGAAATCGTCAAGAAGAGCGGTGTCGCTGAAGGAATGGTGCTTGTTTCTGCGATGCACATCACTGCAGCGATCTACGTCAATGATGCCGAGGATGGGCTGATCCAGGATATTGATGAATGGCTTGAGCGGCTTGCTCCATTCAATGCACATTACCGTCATCATGGCACAGGCGAGACCAATGGCGATGCGCACTTGAAGAGTCTACTCCTGCACCATGAAGTGATTGTGCCAATAACCAAGGGGGCTCTTGATCTGGGTCCCTGGCAACAGATTTTCTATGCTGAATTTGATGGGCAGCGCAGAAAGCGTGTTGTCGTCAAGGTAATGGGAGAATAGCGCAACTCCCCAACCGTCTCACCGTACTTTCAGTACATGTTTCAAGAAATACTATCCGAAGGAAACTCATGAAGACGACAATGCTGCTGAAGGTGATTGTACTGAATGTCATTCTCTGCAGTTTTGGAATGGCTCAACACCAACCGGAGCCAATGAAAATCTCTGCAGACTATGCCCGGTTCCGCGGTGAAGAGAATACCCTTTATGTGGAGATATATTATTCGATCCCCAGTCGATCCCTGACCTATGTGCCGGATAACGGTGCAATGAAAGGTGAAGCCGATGTGACGCTGTTGGTTACCAAGGGAGACTCGATTGTTCGTGCCGATCGGTGGCTTGTTCCCAGCAGCATATCGGACACGGCGAAGATGATGCGGGCCATGAACCTTGTCGGCCTGACGGCCACGATGTTGCCGGAAGGGGTATACATTGCAAAACTGATAGCCCGCGACCGCCAGAACGAACGTCGTGTAGATAGTATCTCCCTGAGAATTCCAATTGTGATGGTGCCGCCGCAGAATCTTGCCCTCAGTGATGTGGAAATCGCATCAAGTATTCGTCAGGGGAGAGAAGGCGGTCAATTCTATAAAAACACTCTGGATGTCATTCCCAATGTGGATGCCATTTTCAGTGAGGAGCAATCGTGTTTCATGTACGCGGAGGCATACAATATTCTGGCGACGAACGACAGAAGCGACTACTATGTGAAGACCTCGGTGTACAATGCCGTTGGCAAAGAGATTATTTCACGGGAGAAACCGCGCAAACGTTCGGGCGAGTCAAGTGTTATCGTCGACAACATCACGGTGAAGAATCTCAACACCGGCACGTATACATTATTGCTCTCGTTGCTCGATTCTACCAAACGCTCTGTGAGTTCATCTGCACGAAAATTCTATGTCTACAATAAGGTGCTGGGAGTTGATTCCAGTCTTCTTGCTCTTGACACCCGGGCCTCGATGGTGGAATATGCGAAGATGGATTCCGCCGAGCTTGACCAGGAATATCATTGGATACAATATGTTGCCTCCGATCCCGAAAAGACACAATATGAAGAACTCCGTGGGGCGGATGCCAAGAGGACGTTCCTTCATGATTTCTGGATGCGGCGACCTGAGGGTTATCGCACGGAATATCTCAACCGGGTTGAGTATGCCAACAGGACATTCAGCGCGGTTCGCAGGGATGGGTACCGGGAGGACCGTGGCCGTGTGTACATCATGTACGGTCCGCCGACGGAAATTGACCGGCACCCGAGTGAAGCGGACTCCCGACCATACGAAATATGGGTGTACGACAACATTCAGGGAGGGGTGAACTTTGTGTTTGTCCAGCGACAGATCGGTAACGACTACATGCTCGTACACTCCACCCATCGAAATGAAATCCAGGACCCGAACTGGCAGCGGTACACGCAAAGCACGGTGCGATAACGGTGCGTCTGCAATCTGAGCGCCACACGGTATTGTTGAATGTGCTTTGACTATTTCTTAGATTGGGCACGTTCACACTGGTCCCATGATCGAGTCCATCGAGTATTATTCCTTCCGTAGTCTGCACGTTATCGCCCGACTTCTTCCTTACCGGCTGGTAGGAAAGACCGGAGCCGCATTAGGTTCAATTGTTTTTCATTTGACCGGCTTCCGCAAACAGATTACCATGGACAACCTTGCCCATGCATTCCCGGAGCTTTCAGAACAACAGAGAAGGGCGATTGCCCTTGGAGCATTCCGGAATTACGGCACTGCCTTACTGGAAATGCTCTGGGTCGGGAGTCAGTCTGAATCCTCGCTCTTGAGAACTGTTTATGTCACCAACCGGGATGTTTTTGACAAGCACCAACAAGCTTCGCGGGGAGTCATCATATTGTCTGCTCACTTTGGTGGATGGGAATCACTTCCCCAGGGATTACGCCTTCAGCTTGGCAAGCCGTTCACGATGATTGTTCAACGTCAGCGCAACAAACGGGTGGATGCATTTATTGATTCAACGCGTTCGCGCTGGGGAAACATTACAGTGCCCATGGGACCAACCTCTGCAAAGGAAATTCTGCGGGCGTTGCGTGATGGCGGAGTGACGCTCGTTCTCGGTGATCAGAGCGCGCCCAAGGAGTCTGTGTTTGTGGATTTTTTCGGAAGGCCAGCGGCGACACACAGAGGGGCGGCGGCATTCTGCCTGCGCACGGGTTGCCCGATCATCATGGCGTTGCTGGTGCGCAGTGCCGATGGCACGTACACCACAACACTGGAAGAGGTGGATCGTGCCGGACTTGAGGGTTACAGCGAAGAGAACATCACAGAATTGACCCGCCGGCATACACAGGTGCTGGAGAAGTGGATCCGCAGGTATCCCGACCACTGGCTCTGGATGCACAAGCGATGGAAACACACGCCGTCTCAGGAAGAGCGAGACGCCGTGGAGGAAGGACATGATGAAGCCGCCTGAGAGGATTCTTGTATTCCAGACGGCCTTTCTTGGCGATGTTATCCTGACGCTTCCGATGTTGCAGGTGTTGCGGTCACGGTTCCCGCAGGCGCACATAGCTTGCGTGACAATTCCGGTGAGCGCACCACTCCTTGTGAACCATCCTGCGGTGAACCAAAGAATCGAGTTTGATAAAAGGGGTAGACACAGGGGTGTAGCCGGAGTTGTTCAGTTCAGCCAATTGTTGAAACGTGAGAAATTCGACCTTGCCATTGTGCCGCATCGTTCGATACGAAGCGCGGCAGTTGTTCGAATGTCTGGCGTGCCGCGGAGAATTGGGTTTTCTACCAGTGCAGGGAGATTCCTCTTCACCGACATCATCCGGTATGATCCGCAAGCTCACGAGATTATCCGGAACCTGTCATTGCTCGGGCCTCTTGGCATCGATGCGGGTACGATTGAAACACCGGCATTGTATCCTGGTGCTGACGATCGGAATTATGTTGATGAATTCCTTGGAGCACACAAGGAAATTGATGCGAGGAGACTTGTTGGAATTGCTCCAGGATCAGTCTGGAATACCAAACGCTGGCCCCGGGAGAAATTTGTGGAATTGGTACGATTGCTTGATGCCGCGAGAATATCCGTTGTTATTATCGGTGGTGAAGCTGATAAGGAACTTGCCAACGAAGTTGTGGATAAGTCCGGTGCGCGATCAATCATGAATGCGGCCGGACGCTTGTCCTTGCTACAGTCCGCAGAGTTAATACGCCGTTGCCGGGTCGTTGTCTCAAACGACAGCGCGCCGATGCACATGGCGGTTGCCATGCACACACCCGTTGTGGCCATCTTCGGTGCGACGGTACCAGAGTTTGGCTTTGCGCCCGTGGGTGAACGCGATGTTGTTGTTCAGACAAACGGTTTGACCTGTCGGCCATGTAGTATACACGGCGGCCAAAAGTGTCCAATTGAAACATTTGTCTGTATGAAGAATATTAAGGCGGAAGAGGTGTTGAAGAATGTTCACACAATTATTACAGAAGTCGGGGTGAGACAATAGTGCGTATCATGAACGCCCATACCGACGACGCGCTGCAGCAGGCTGCAGAAATCGTGAGATCGGGAGGAACGATTGTCTATCCCACAGATACCCTGTACGGTATCGGAGCTGATGCTCTTAATCCGGATGCGGTGCGCAAGGTGAGTCTTGCCAAGCAGAGAGTAGATCCCAAGCCGATTCTCCTGTTGATTCCCCATGAGGGCGCATTGAAGGCTCTCGCGCTTGATGTGCCATCGGCAGCGCAAGACCTGATGAAGCAATTCTGGCCCGGGCCATTGACCATTGTATTCAAGGCGTTGGACCATCTTCCGGTGGAATTGACACAGGGTACCGGTACGGTTGGCGTTCGGCTTCCTGCCAACCCATTGTGCATAAAACTGATGGATCTGTGTGGTTGTCCTCTCACATCAAGCAGTGCGAATATTACCGGGCAACCTGCGCATGCGTTGGTTGCCGACATCCATCGTCAACTTGGTGATGCGATTGATCTCTACCTTGATGCAGGTGAACTACCGTCGAGCGCTCCATCCACAGTGATTGATGTCTCCCACGGACCCGTGACCATTGTTCGTGAAGGAGCCATCACACGAGAACAAATTCAGAAATTCATTTCTCTCTCATAGAAGAATATTTATGCGAACACTCTTTCTAATCATCACATGCCTCGTCATGGTTTCCGGTGGACTTTCACAGACTGAAGTCGAACTGCAACAGGCGTTTCTCGATCTCCGCCATGACGGCGTAGTAATGAATGTTTCCGCGCACCCCGATGACGAAGATGGTGTAACCCTTGCCTATTATCGTATGAAGTTCGGTAGCAGTACTCACTCGGTGTTGTTTACCCGTGGCGAAGGTGGTCAGAATGAAAAGGGAGCGGAACTCTATGAAGAGCTCGGGGTACTGAGAACAGATGAGACGTACGCGGCGGCGCGGATTCAGGAAACCGAAGCGCATTTTTTGAACTTCATGGACTTCGGCTTCTCAAAGACCGCCACCGAGACATTTGAGAAATGGGGCGGAAGGACTGAAGTGTTGCGCCGCATGGTGTACATGGTGCGGAAAATCAAGCCGGATATTATCTTCACGCACCACAATACTGTGGACGGGCACGGGCATCATCAGGTTGTAGCCATCACTGCGATTGCAGCATTTGATGCGGCGGCAGATCCGACGTTCTTTCCCGAGCAACTCAAGCTTCCGGGTATTTCACTGTGGCAGCCGCGCAAATTGTTCTTCAGAAATTTTGGCCGAACCGACCAGACAGCCGATGCGGTAAATCTCATTGAGGAGATCAATGCCCCGAGAGGGAAAACCTATCTTGAGATTGCCACTGAGGCGTTACGGATGCACAAGACCCAGGGAATGGACCGGGCTGACCTGCGACGATTCACCCGCGGGATCAGTCTCTACAAGCTTATGCGAACGAATAGTCTGTATGACAGGGATACGACGACCTTCTTCGGCGGCATCAACCTGATGCAGGGTTCTGAGGGAACTCCACTGGAAGAGATCAAGAAAGCGGTTACTTCCATTACACCGATGATGAGTGCTGACAGTCAGAGAACCAACATCGCATCAATCCTTGAAATGATTGCTGCCGAGCAACCTCGTGCAAGTTCTCCCGCGGCGCTTCGGTTGCTCGCGCACTGGAAAACTGAATTGCAGCGCCTTGCTGCTGTGGTCTGCGGATTACGAACAGAACTGCTGTTTGCCGATCCGATCGTAGTGGCCGGTCAGCGTGTTCAATGTATCATCAAGATTAGTGCGGACCAGAGCAGGATTGAGAATGTCCGCTACACGCTCACACTTCCCAAAGGATGGAGCGTTGAGGAAACCCCGGCGTCACCTGCTGTGAATGGTCAATTTCAGAAAGAGTTTATGTGCATGGTTGCCGATTCACCTCACCTTACCCTCCCTCGTACCATCAGTCAATACAATCCGATTGAATGGGACGATGCAATCACAGTATCTGTGAGCTATGAGGTGGGTGATGTGCCGCTTTCGCTTGATCTGGCGACATCAGTCGATGTTGCTCCGAAGCAGCATCTCATTGTGAAGCCGTCAGTCGTCAGAATTCCGCCAAAAGGCCGATCTGTTGCATATCATCTTACAAACTACTTCAATGGAAAGACAGCCGGGGTAATAACGGCTACAGGACCGTCCGGGTGGTCCGTTGAGAAGGAACCCTTTGCAATTGCCGGGGAAGACAGCAGTGTCACAGGTGCGATCTTCGTTCGTCCGCCGAAACAACCACCAACCGGTGATGTCCGCCTGCTCTTCAGCACCGACTATGCTGCTGATCAGATCGTAGCGCGCAATTTTAACGTCACCGCGGCAAGGAACATATCTGTTGGGATCATCAAGAGTTACGACAACACGCTCGAAGCAGCGCTTGACGAGCTGAACGTGCCGTACGCCCTTCTCGTAAAAGAAGACTTGCAAAATGGAAATCTCAAACGGTGGAATACGATTCTTGTTGACATACGCGCATATCTCGTCCGTGATGACTTGAAGGAACATAACCAACGCTTGATGGAGTACGTGCAGCAGGGGGGCAACCTGGTTGTGATGTATCAACGCGATCAGGAATGGAAGCCGGAATATGCGCCGTATCCTTTCCAGTTGACCCGTAAGCGAGTAACTGTGGAAGAAGCACAGATTCGCACCTTGCTTCCCGACCATCCGTTGCTGAACCGGCCGAACCGCATTACTGATGCCGACTGGTCGGGATGGATTCAGGAACGTGGTGTGTATTTTCCCGGTAGCGTTGCACCTGAGTATTCCCAACTTCTTTCCTCAAACGATCCAGATGAGCCGCAGCTCGACACCGGTTATTTGGTTGCGCGCTACGGCAGTGGCTCATATATCTATACATCTTACGTCTGGTACCGGCAATTGAAAGAAATGAACGCAGGCGCGTTCCGCTGCTTCGGTAACATGATCTCCTATTCTGAATACCGAAAGTAACCAATGCGGAGTTTTGTCTTTACGCTCTTGTTGTGCCTGGCCGTCGGCTGCTCCTCCGACTCTCGAAAGTCTCTCGTTGTCTATTCTCCCCACGGCAAAGAGATGCTGCGAGAGTTTGAACAGCAGTTTGAGACGGCAAACCCGGGTGTAGATGTACAATGGTTGGACATGGGTTCGCAGGATGCATATGACCGGATCCGGACGGAACGTGAAAACCCGCAAGCGGATATCTGGTGGGGAGCTCCATCGATAACATTTGCGAGCGCCGAGTCGGAGAGCTTGTTAGAGCGCTATGAGCCGACATGGGCCGCTGCAGTAGCGAATGACTCGAAGAGCGCTGCCGGGTTTTGGTTTGGCACATTTGTCACGCCAGAGGTGATTATGTACAATAGCCGGAGGATTACAGAGGGTGACGCGCCAAAGGACTGGGACGATCTGCTTGACCCGAAATGGAAAGACAAGATTATCATCCGCTACCCGCTTGCATCGGGGACGATGCGGATTATTTATTCAGCGTTGATCCAGCGGGAAGAAATGAGATCTGGTACTCCCGATGCGGGGTTTCTGTGGTTGCGCCGGCTTGATGCGAATACAAAAACGTATGCTGCTGATCCGACACAACTCTATCTCAAGATCGGTCGGGAGGAGGGACTCCTTTCGCTCTGGAACCTCCCGGATGTTGTCATACAAACCAAAATGCACGGGTATCCCTTCGGGTATGTTATTCCGAAGAGTGGAACTCCGGTGATTACCGATTGCATTGCCATTGTGCGCGGGACAGAACACAGGACGGAAGCAGAGCAATTCTATGAATTCGTAACTTCACAGGAAGCGCTCATTCGTCAGGCCAATGACTTCTTCCGTATTCCTGCACGCACAGATATTCCCATGGATGATCTACCCGAGTGGATTCGTTCACTCGAACTGACGCCAATGCCGCTCGACTGGTCGTCGCTTGCCAAAAACGAGAAAGCATGGATGAAGCGTTGGGATGAAGAAATAAAAGGAACAGGTAAGCAACTCAATCAGACCAATCCCTAGCCCGTGGCGTCACTTTCCCTCCAATACATCACCAAGAATTTCCGCGGCACCGAGGCCGTTCAATCCACTTCACTTGAGATCAAGACCGGAGAATTTTTCTCCATTCTCGGACCAAGCGGGTGTGGCAAGACAACACTGCTGAGAATGATCGCTGGATTCGAAACGCCGACTTCAGGCGAAATTCTATTGAATGGAAAAATAATCACGCACGTTGCGCCGCAGTTCAGGAATATCGGCATGGTGTTCCAGAACTATGCGCTCTTTCCTCACATGACGGTCTTCCAGAATGTTGCATTTGGTCTGGAGACCAGGAAGATACCGAAAGCGGAAATTCGTCGAAGGGTAGAGTCAGTGTTGGCGTCGGTTCATCTCATCCATAAGATTGATGTTCCGGTGCCCCAGTTAAGCGGTGGCGAACAACAGCGCGTTGCTGTTGCCCGTGCGATCGTTGTGGAGCCGGCGGTACTGTTGTTCGATGAGCCGTTGAGCAATCTTGATGTTTCATTACGGGAGTCAACCCGCGAAGAAATACGCTCGATCCAGCAGAGGACAGGAATCACCTCAGTGTATGTCACGCATGATCAGTCGGAAGCGATGAGTCTCTCAGACCGGATTGCCGTCATGCGACAGGGGAGAGTGGAGCAGATTGGGACACCGGTGGAGTTGTACGAAACACCGGCATCGCTCTTCGTAGCGCAATTTCTTGGTGCGGCAAACGTCGTGACGGGCATGCTCGATGCAGGCATGTTGACGGTTGGGAAGTTGCATGTGACAATGGGCGTTCAGTCCCCGCACAAAGGGAACGTATCCGTTGCAATCAAGCCCGAAGCGATTCATCTCAGTTTGCCGGGACAGACCGGCTCAACACCCGCTGTGGTTGTTGCAAAGGAGTATCTCGGTTTTACTACGGCGTTTATTCTTGATGTTGAGGGTATCAGGTTGCGGGCGAGCGCGTTGAGTTCAGACCTTACCCAAGCTCTTGGTGTTGCTTCTTCCGTCGGGTTCACAATTGATGGGAAGCGTTGTTCTCTTTTTCCAACGGAGAAATGATGCCAATGCGATTTCCGCAAATCGCCGGTGTTCTTCTATTACTCTTTGTGCTGGTCGGGTATGTGCTCTATCCTCTCGGGATGATGATCGGGGAAAGCCTTACTGTGAACGGCGAACCCTCTTTTTCCAACTACTCATTTTTGACGGACTTCGGTAACAAGGCCCAATGGGAAGCAATCCGGAATTCCGTTGTCATTTCGCTTCTTTCAGTTGTACTCAGCGCCGTCATTGGAGTCTTTCTCGCATTTGTCTTCACCCAGTTTAATTTTCCGTTGAAGTCGTTGCTCTCACGGGCTGCAGTACTCCCAATTGCACTCCCTCCCCTGGTCGGGGTGATAGCATTTCTCTTTGTGTTTGGTGAGAGCGGGATTATTCCGAGAGGGCTTCAGAATATTCTTGGTCTGGATAATGTACCGTTCTCTCTCGAGGGGATATGGGCCATCGTGGCAATCCATGCGTATTCATTCTCAGTCTATTTCTATCTTTTTGTGTCAACCGCGTTAAAGAGTATGGATCCGTCGGTACTGGAGGCGTCGTCGAGTCTCGGCAGCAACCAGTGGCGAACATTCGGACGTGTCGTGCTGCCGGAATTGCGTCCTGCGCTTCTCGGAGCTTCCATCCTGACGTTTATGGCAAGTATGGCATCCTTTTCAGCGCCATTCTTGTTCGGCGGTGACGCTCGTTTCATGACGACGCAAATCTACTCTACCAAGCTGAACGGTGAAATGAACTTCGCTGCCGCCCAGTCGTTGGTGCTGACATTCATCTCTGTCTCGTTCTTTGTTCTTTTCCGGTTGTCGGCGGGGAGGGAGTTATCGCGCAGAGGAAAGGGGACTGTGGGATTTCGTCCCATGAGAACCGGTCCTTTCATGCGATTGGTCATGGTGATGCTCGCATTGTTGTTGCTTCTGGTTGAGATATTTCCTGTCCTTGCCATCGTGTTGATTTCATTTGCACGCGAGGGATCATGGACATGGCAGGTGCTTCCTCAGGGATACACGCTGGAGAACTATTCCCGTTTGATAGCGGACCCGCAGGTACTGGAACCGCTGTTGAACAGCGCCGTCATGAGCATAATCACTCTTGCGGGTGCTGTTCTTGTCGGGGTTGCAGCAGCGTACCTTATTACCAAGGGTGTGTTTCGCCAAAGGCGTCTGCTGATGGATATTATCGTCACGCTTCCATTTGCCATCCCGGGAACTGTTGTTGCGTTGAGTCTGATCCTCGCATTCGATTCGCCGGTCTTCTTTTCGGGGTATACGGTTCTCGTGGGAACATTCTGGATTCTCCCTCTGGCGTATTTTGTGCGCACGTTTCCTCTTGTTGTCCGATCGACCTCGGCGGCTCTCGATCAGCTTGATGATTCGCTGAATGAAGCAGCGCAGTCGTTCGGTGCGGGAACCATACGCCGTTTTTCACATGTGACTCTTCCTATTATTCTCCCCGCCGTGATTTCAGGAAGCGTTCTCACCTTGATTGCCGCATTGGGGGAGTTTGTATCGTCGGTGCTTCTCTACACGTATTCAAGTCGCCCCATATCGATTGAAATCCTCTCCCAACTGCGGATATACAACTTCGGCTCGGCGGCAGCGTATTGCGTCTTTCTTCTTCTTCTTATTTCCCTTTTGATGTTTTTGTCGGAAAAGGTGCTGCGTTCCTCCAATCGGGGAGAAGAACTTCCTGGAATTTAGGTTGAAAGCCTCGATTTTTTTTGGTATGTTGAAAGGTATTTGTTCCGATACGTTCGACAGGTTTTCCCCAATTCACGACAATCCAGAATCGGTAGCGCGCCCGTAGCTCAATTGGATAGAGTGCTGGCCTCCGAAGCCAGAGGTTTCGGGTTCGACTCCCGACGGGCGCACAGAGAGTCATTCGTTGGGGTCGAATGGCGTGCCGGCCGGAGTTCATCCGTTGTTTGTTTGGCGGAAAGTCAAGGGTTTCGGGTTCTCCGACTGCGTCCTGTCGGACTTCGTCGGGACAGGACTCCCGACGGGCGCACAGGGCTATTCGCTCAGGGATGGCAGATGTGATTGTAACGAGGTTTTAGTAGACTGATTAATCAGGAGGTGTAATAGCAATATGCTGCAGCCAAAGAAGAAGATCAGCAAGCGGGAACTCAAGGAAGATGCACTGGTCACAAGCTACGTGAAAGCGACCGGATTCTATGAGCAGAACAAAAAGAACATTCAATACGGCATTCTTGCCATCGTCGCCGTTGTGGTTCTTATTGTTGTCTATGTGAACAATCGCAGTGGCAATGATGAAAAGGCGATGACGGAACTGGGGAAGGTGTATTCTCTATATGATAACAACCAGTTCCAGCTTGCTGTGGACGGGGTTCCGGAGCGGAATATCTCCGGATTGAAATCGGTGGTGGATAATTACGGTGGTACACACTCCGGTGAACTTGCCCGGTTTTATCTGGCGAACGCATACTACCAGCTCGGGAAGTATGATGAGGCATTGAGTCAGTTTGAAGACTTCAGCACTGATAATGAACTTCTGGTTGTGTCGCGGCTTGCAGGAATTGCCGCATGCCAGGAAGCCAAAGGGATGTATGCTGACGCCGCATCGAACTTCGAGAAGGCCGCAACAAAGTATGCGAAGGATGTGAATGTTGCCGAAAACTACTTCCACGCCGCGCGCAACCACGTGAAGGCGGGGAACAAAGAACGCGCGTTGGAGATCTACAGAAAAATCAAGAAGGAATTTCCCAAGAGCACCTACGCCCGCGACATAGATCGACATATCGCGCAAGTTTCTGCATAGCAAGCGTTTCTCAACTTCCCCAGGGGCCATCGGCTCGAGTGCATGAATCTGCTTCCGGACAGAGAACTCACCCGCGGCGTCCTTAGGATATCGACGCCGGCCGTCGCCGGTCTCTCTTCTCAGATGATCGTCTCCGTGGCAGAGACAGCCATGGTGGGTCGTCTCCCCAACACCGAAGTAGTGCTTGCTGCGCTCGGCATCGGCCTGCTTGCAACATGGGCCATCACAAGTTTTTTCTCCAGTCTTGCCACAGGTACGCAGGTGCTCGTTGCGCGGCGTGCGGGCGAAGAGGATCACAACGAAGCCAGTTCGGTACTCAACAGCTCCCTCTTTGTGGCCGTCATTCTCGGCATTGTTATCGGGATTCTGGGGTACTTCCTTTCACATCCCCTACTGAGTTTCTTCGCTAGTGATCCGTCCGTCGCCAATGCCGGCACCGAGTACATGCAATGGAGATTCCTTGGCCTCATCTTCTTTCTGATTGTCGTATCGTATCGTGGCTTCTTTAACGGCATCGGCCACACCAAGGTGTTCATGATCTCGGCAATTATCATCAACCTTGCCAATATTCTTCTCAATTATCTTCTTATTTTTGGGGCACTGGGATTTCCGGAAATGGGTCTGGCCGGAGCCGGAGCTGCCTCCGCACTCAGTAACTTGATAGGATGCCTGTTCTTTATCAGTGCAACTTTTCTTCGAACCTACCGAAATAGGTACGGGTACTACCGCATATTGGGGATAAAGAAAGCAATCATCAGGGAAATCATAACAATATCGACGCCGGTGTCGCTGCAGAACATCATGATTCTAATGGGATTCCTGGTGTTTGTTGCGATTACCGGAATGTTGGGAACACGCGAACAAGCGGCGAGTCAGGTGGTGATCTCCGCGTTGTTTATGTCCTTCCTTCCTTGTTTCGGATTTGGTATCGGAGCCCAAACATTGGTGGGTCAGAATCTTGGCAATGGCAACGTTGATCTCGCCAAACGGTACGGTATGGAAGCCGCGCGGCTGGCAACGTACTTCACCGCGCTTCTGGGTGCCCTCTTCATCCTTCTTCCTGATGTGGTGATCATTTTGATTACCACCAACCCCGAAGTTACGGATGCCGCGCGGCCAATTCTGCAACTCGCCGGTGCCGCCCAGATTTTCTATGCAGGGGGCATTGTGCTTGCCCACGCGTTGCAGTCGGCAGGAAGGACATTCTACGTCATGGTCGTCGAGGTCGTGACCCATTGGATCGTGTTTCTTCCGGTCAGCTATGTGTTTGGGATTGTTCTCAAGGGTGGACTTGTGGGCGCTTGGCTGGCCCTGCCGATCTATATCATATCATATTCCACGCTGATATATCTCAAGTATCGAAAGGACTCCTGGCTCCTGGTGAAAGTGTGACCGGGCCACGGCAGCAAATGGGATGAAGTTGCGACGTGTCATATATGCCGGTGGTGTGCTTCTCCTTCTCGTGATCGTGTTTGCGATCGACTTGATTCGCAAGAATGTCGAGTTGGATATCGGCGGCTTGAGCATCTCGCGTGACCTCATGATCATCGGGGCATTCGTGCTTGTGTATCTGCTGTTCGAAACAACGCTTGCCCGCCGTCAGCAGACACCGATCAAGAAACTCGGGATGGCGATGATTGCCACAACGCTTATGCTGGTGATTGGCGGAGGACTCGGCATCACCCTGAACAACGGATTTGATTCGAAGAACTACTCTCTTCTTCCGCTCGACTATCCCACACAGTTCACGGCCACGTTTCTCAGCGTCGTGTTTGGTGTTTTTGCTGTTATGATACTACAACTGTTGAGTGACCTGGCATTGTACAAGCGCAAACGAACAACCTTGCGCAATTATCGCCTCTACGTTATACTCGTTATTGCCACCGCCGGCTCGACCATTACCATGAAGCCGCTGGAAACAAGTGTGTTCACCAATATTCTCTATGGTGTTGCCATTGCCTTCGCCCTGGTCAATTCGTTCCGACTGTCCTGGATTGTGTACCTGACAAAGCGTGAAAAGATCTTCAGTTTGATTTACGGATTCTTTCTCTTCATCGGCTTCACTCTGCTCAATGTTCTCATCGGGCAGAATGCTGTTGTGAATCAATCACTCCTGTATTATTCCTACCCGATGACGCAGTTCGTTTCCCTCGTCTGCCTGTTTGCCAATGTGTATTTCGGCATGGCGTTCGTCAGCACGCTGTTCCATCTTCCGACGGCAGAAGCCTTTGACCGCAAGACATCGGAGGTCACTTCGCTGCACAACCTGAGCCGGCTGGTGAATCAGGTATTTGATTTTGACGAGCTGGTTGAAACAGTAACCTCCATGACAATGCAAGTGTGCGAAGCTAAAAGCTGTTGGCTGGAACTTATCCATTATGATGAAACCGAGCGGCACGGCGCCACCGCATCGTTGCTACCTGTCGTAAGTGGTGGTTATCGAATTCAGGTTGCGGGCAGGAAGAACATCACGCAGGAAGAGATTGATGCGATTTTCAGGGCAACGCACCGGACATTGCGTGATACGGTACTGGAGGAACGCAAACCGATTGTTGTGGATAACGTACATGGGGATGAACGCTTCGCCCACCTCCGGACGAAAGGGGAGAAATCCCCGATCTCCTCGCTGGTTGTTGTGCCGCTCGTATCGCATACAGGCCCGTTGGGTATTCTGTATGTCACCAAAGACACCGAATTCGGTTTTTTCAAGGATGATGTTGATGTAATCTCTGCTTTCGCTGATCATGCGACTATTGCAATTGAGAATGCCCGTCTCATCAACAAGTCGATTGAGCGGGAACGCTTGTTGCGTGAGATGTTGCTGGCGCAGGAAATGCAGCGGAAGCTTCTGCCGCAATCACTGCCGCAGTTTCCTTCCCTTGATATGGATGCTGTGTCAATACCTGCGTTTGAAGTGGGAGGGGACTACTATGATTTCCTTCAGTTGAGTCCTCATCAATTGGGTGTGGTGGTGGGGGATGTTTCCGGCAAGGGCGTTTCCGCGGCTTTTTATATGTCGGAAGTGAAAGGTATCTTCCAGGCACTGGGACGATTGTATCCGTCGCCGCGGGAATTCATGATCAAAGCCAACGAAGCGCTGGCCTCTTCCATTGACAAACACTCATTTATTAGCTTAATTTATGCGGTTGTTGATGTTACCTCTGGTACACTCACGCTCTCGCGTGCCGGTCATTGTCCGATGTTGCATATCTCGAACGGGTCTGCCACCTATATCAGGCCCTCCGGGATGGGACTGGGACTGAGCAAGGATTCCACCTTTGCCGATAGCATGGAAGAGCACAAGATCACGCTGCGCGAGGGTGATGTCTGTGTGTTTTATACCGATGGGGTAACGGAGGCGCGGCGCGGGGATGATGAGTTCGGCTATGAACGGCTTCAGGAAATCGTGTCGGCCTCATCAACGAAATCAGCAGCAGCGCTGAAAGATGACATTCTGGGAACCGTACGGTCTCATGTCGACCAGCAGGCAAACGATGACGATTTGACGATCGTTGTGCTGAAATGGTGCGGCAACCACGGATCCCGACAAGTGTAAAACCCTTTCTGGAGGATGGTTCGATGAGTGAATTCAAAATTGCGCAGCGCGAAACGGAGAACGTTCATGTGCTGGAATTGAAGGGCTACCTCGATGCCCACACCGCGCCGAAGCTGGAAGAGGCCTTCCAGAATCTCCTGACAGGGCAACGCTTTCAGATTGTGGTCAACTGCAAGGACCTTTCGTACATCAGTAGCGCCGGACTCGGTGTGTTCATGGCATATATTGAAGATGTGCGGAAGAACAAAGGGGATATCAAGCTCACCAACCTCTCGCCAAAAGTCTACAACGTTTTCGATCTGCTCGGTTTCCCGCTGCTGTACGAGATATTCAAAGAGGAGAATGAGGCAATCAAACGATTCTTTGAAAAATCCAAGCGCTGAGGCCGACTGCACGCTCTCGTGAACTCCCAAAGCATTAAAATAGAAAGCAAAACCGAACGCCTGATCGATGTGCGGGACTTCGTCTCCACTGCTGCACGTGAATCAGGTTTCGCTGATGAAGAGGTCAGCAAGATTGCTCTTGCTATTGACGAGGCGTGTACCAACATCATCAAGCACGCGTACAATTTCGATCCTGCTCATGAAATTGCCGTTACTGTCAAACGGGACAAGAAGGCGTTTGAAGTTCGCATCGCCGACAATGGCAAAGGATTCAATCCGGGGAATGTGCCTGCGCCCGACATGAAGGAGTACCTCTCGCATTTCCGTCGCGGGGGCCTCGGCGTCTATCTCATGCGTTCGCTAATGGACAAAGTGGAATACTCCATTCTCCCCGGCAAGAATGAAGTCCGTCTCGTGAAGTACCTGCCCCGATAACTTCCCATGAAACGCTCCGCAGTCTCCCGCCCGGCGTCAGCGTCCGAATCCTACGAGAGTCATTTTGAACACACCGCGCTGTTTGAATTCAGCAGGGTGATTAATTCTTCCGTCGATCTGCAATTCATCCTCAGTCATATCCTTCTCACCATCATGGGCAAGCTTCTTTCGGCCAAAGGGATGGTGATTCTTTCGGGAGCGAAAAACAATTTTACCGTGAAGATGGTGAAGGGTTTTCCCGCGGAGTTAGTTGGAACAAAACTTTCCATTAAACATCACCCTACATCCCTCGTGACAGTGGATAAACTCACTGCTGCTCGTAATCCCTGGGCAAGGGTCCTGAAGGACGCAGGTGTGCGCATTGTGATTCCCATGGAAATGGCCGACGAGCCGGTCGGGCTGCTTTGCTTTGGCGAGAGGTTTTCCAAGAAGAAGCTTCAAACGAAAGAGAAAACGTACCTGCGGTCGCTTGCCAACATCTCTGCTACCGCCATTGAAAAAGCGCGATCTCTGGAGGAAGTACAGCAAGTCAACCGCAAGCTTGACAGAAAAATCCAGGAACTGAATACACTGTTCGAACTCGGGAAGGAATTCAGCGTTATCCTCGATCCGGACAAAGTCGTGCGATTGCTGGTGTTCTCGATTCTGGGACAGATCGGCGTAAGTCGCTACATAGTGTGTCTCGCCAAGGGTCCTGACATGGTTATCGCAGCGTCGAAAATAGACGGGCCTGCGCCACAAGGAGAGTTTCTCAAAGCGCTGACAAAAGTGAAGAGCCCGGGTTTGGTCAGCGAGCTTCCGGTGCCGAAAGGGAT
>CAZIHJ010000059.1:0-15610 GCA_964538485.1 uncultured Chitinophagales bacterium
CCATTACGGACACGGGCATCGGCATCGCCCGCGAAGACATCCCGAAGTTATTCACTAAATTTTATCGTGCCTCGAATGCGTCCGAAGAAAGTGCGCGGGGGACCGGCATCGGGCTCGCACTGGTCAAAGCAATCGTAGAGGCGCACAAAGGAACACTGAAGGTGGAAAGCACGATCGGCAAGGGCTCGACGTTTACCGTTGAGTTGCCGGCCGCACCACCGGAAAAGAAGACATGAACATATCCGTATTGCTGTTCTGTGTGGCGTCTCTTCTATACGCGGGGTGTTCTTCGGTCTCCGGCACCGCCGATGCCGAAGCACGGCGCCATCTCAACACCGCAGAAGAGTTTGAACAAGCAGGATTGTTTGAGAAAGCAGAAGAGGAATACATTGCCATCGTCGAGTCGTCACCGCAGTCGTCACTGTATCCTGACGCGTTGCGCAAACTCGCTATGCTGAGTGTCCATCCATCAAATGCGGCAAAGAATGACAGCACCGCTGTTGCACGGTTTCGCGCATATCTCCCGCATGTTCCATCAGCCGCGGAGCGAGAGAACACACTACTTCATGTGCGGCTGCTTGAACGGGTCCTTGCTCTTGAGGAAGAGTTGGCTGACCATCGGGTGTCGCTTGATAGTCTTTCGAATTCCAAAGTTTCTCTGGTCGACGAATTGGCAGCCCGGTCTAAACGGTTGCAGCAAGTTGAAACTGAACTAAAACAGGTCTCCTCCGAACTCAAAAAGCTCCGGGAGGTCGATGTGCAGCTTCACAAACGTAAAAAGTAGGAACCGGTTTTATAGGTCCGGAGGGATGTCGGGGTTATACTGAGACACGATTCGCCAGTTGCAACTCTGGCTTCTATTGACTATTATTTTGACATAATCTGTCATACATCAAATCGGTGCCCGATGAAATCTCTCGGTATAAAAAAACTCTACTACTCGATCAGCGAGGTCAGCAAGATCACGGACCTCGAACAATATGTGCTACGGTATTGGGAGTCCGAATTCGAGCAGTTGAAACCGGCAAAGAATCGCGCCGGCAACCGCATCTATACCAACCGCGACATCAAGCTCATTCTCTATATCAAAAAGCTGTTGCGCGACGAGCGGTATACCATTGAAGGGGCGAAGCAGGTACTAAAGACGTACACACCGGAAACTGATACCGGTGAGCAGCTTGAATTGATTGATGCGCCTAAACCACGGACAAAGATAAAGGATGAGCAGCTTCGTGCGGATGTGATGGAAGTAAAGCAGTTTCTTGAAGAGTTGCTTGATAAACTGAATTGATACTCTAGCAGGATCCCATCTCACGATTGTGCGAGAGGTTTTCTGTTACGTCCCCGCCTCGCCTACAAGGTCCTCCTTGGTCAGCCAACTGAACTTCTCCCCGCCACCAAACGACATACGGTCCGCAAGCTTTGCATAGCGTTGTGAGAGAGTGCAAAGATAATCCTGTGCTTTCGCCGCCACATCGGAAAGTCCGTTGATGCTTTCCAGTTTCCAATGCTGGACCAGATCTTCAATGATCTCCGCATAGTCTTTCACGGTATAGACGCCTGTTCTCTGAGCCACATTGGAGTACTTTACGAACAGGTTTGCATCCCGACCATCGTACATGTACATTGCCGGCATGGTAACTTTGGAGCGCATCATCTTTGCAAAAGCAAGCACCGCGCCCACAGGGTCAATCTCAAACACCCTGGTCATAAACAACTTGTACGCCTTTTCATGCCGGGCTTCATCACCGGCGATCAAGCCGCAGATACGATGGAGGTGTTCTTCGCCTGCCTTCTTTGCAAGGACAGCGACATTCCGGTGGGAAATTTTTGTTGCGCGTTCCTGAAATGACGTATACACAAACCCGAGATAAGGATCATCGCCTGTCCGGGGATCAAAGCCGTTATTGAGGAGGTGGTGAACCGTTTCTTCTACCGCCCGCATGTTTACTCGCCCACAGAGGAATAAATACTTGTTGAGAAGATCGCCATGCCGGTTTTCCTCTGAGGTCCAGCCCCGGCCCCACTGCGCCCACGGATTATCGCTTGCGCCTGTCACATCGGTCAGACCCTGAAGTCTGTTCAACCATGTCTGGTACGAGGGTAACGCCTCTTCTGTTACCATGTCTCCCACGAGCACCACGAGAAGTTCGTCAGGCAACGCCTCCGCCCGTGAGCGGAATGCGGCGATATCTTCCGCCCAGGATTCTTTTGAAATATCTGGAAGGAAATCACTCGGTTGCCAGCTTTCTTCAACTGGGATGAGTAATTGCGAGAGATTCTCCTTTACAAACCCCTCCATGCTGCGAATAACTTCGAACCGCGATGAAGTAATGGGAATGACTTGATCTGAGGCCACGTCGTTCTTTCAGAAGATTAGCTTTTCATACACCCCTTGCACGACACAATAACTCGCATTTGCGCATTAAACACAAGGGTTTGCTGTAGTTTTGAATCCATGGGTTGGAATAACGATTCTTCCAAAATAGCATTTCTGCATCCTCATGAATCACCCGAATGGGTGAAAAAAGATTTAGATCCTTCGGACCATTCTCCCAACTGTTTCTTCTGTATGGATTTCTGTACAATCAAGGGTTCGATCCTGCCAACCTTTTACCTTCACCCCACGTCTAATGCAACAGAACACAGGAGCTTTGTTGATCGACGAACCGGTACTAATCCAGCGAGCGCGTGGCGGGGATCTCCCCGCATTCCGGCAAATCGTCGAGGAATACAAGATGATGGTGTATCGGCTTGCCCTCGATATGACGGGAAATCCTGACGATGCCGACGACATTTCCCAGGAGGTGTTTTTGAGAGCGTACAAGTCGTTGGCATCCTTTCGGGGCGAATCAAAAATACGTACATGGCTGTATCGAATTGCAGTGAACATTTGCCTCGATCACCGATCAAAGAAAAACTCGAGACTTGTAGAACTGAGGGATGATATGGAAGGAGACGAGAATATTGCCCGTGATTTGCACCAGCCACTACCTGATATGTCGGCGGGCTCCCACATGATTCAGGGTCATATCCAGAAAGCTCTTGAAAAGCTCTCACCACGCGAGCGTTCGGTATTCGTTCTCAGACACTACAACGACATGTCCTTGAAGGAGATTGCGGCAACACTCTCCGTGACGCTTGGGACAGTAAAGAGCACACTGTTCCGCGCTGTAGAGAAGTTGCAGGCGGAGCTTTCGTTTTACAGGCGTGACCTCGGATTGGAGGACTCATGAGACATACAACATTCAAGAAGATGATGGCTGAGGCATTCTACGGAGAGCTGGCGGGTGATGAGAAGAAGGAATTCAATCTGCATCTCATGGAATGTGCTGAGTGCACCCGGGCGTATAAGAAGATGAGTACGACGCTTGCCGTGATGCATCAACGTCAACAGCCGGAACCTGATGCATCATACTGGAATAATTACTGGCGGCGGTTGGAACCGGAACTGCGTCGCAATCACGCAAGCCCGTCACAGCAAAGCTCATGGATTGTTCGGCTTCGCGATGCGATACACGTTGAGCCGAGATTCGTCTTTGTCGCGGCGTGCGCGTTACTGCTGGTTGTCATCGGAGCAGGCATTGGAAGATTCCTGCTTCAACCGGACGTTGTTCCACCGGAAATGGCGACAACCGGCCAGCCATCTCAGGATGACGTATTCCGGGCCGAACAGGTGAAGCGCACCGGCGAATACCTCGACCGATCCCGCACGTTGCTGCTTGGCATTGTTCATTTGGATACGACCGGTTCGCACGGCACCGATCTTTCCCGCCAGAAGACTATTTCCCGTGAACTGGTGGATGAAGCCCGCGCATTGCAGATATCGCTCAAGAGTCCCGAGCAGGCACGTTTGCGAAAACTGGTCGCTGATCTTGAAGTGCTGATGATCCAGATCGCCAATCTCGAGGCGCAATACGATGACCCGGCCGTGGAATTGGTGAGAAGTGGCGTAAGTCGTAGCGCCATTCTCCTTAAGATTAATCTCGAGCAAATGCAGATGGATACACCGGTAACATCTCAACAAATTGATAAACCAAACAGCTAATACGGAGTTCTCCCATGGCAACAACACCCCGGTACCGTTCAATGATTTTCCGCATGACAGCCACGTTGCTTGTGATTCTCGTGTTTGCCATTGCCCTCGCGCAGGACAATGCAGGCAAGCTCTATCAGCGCGGCTACGATTCCATCCTCGATGGAAAATGGGCAGAAGCAAAGAAGACTTTTGAGGAGCTTGTCGCAAACCACACCAAGTCCAATTGGGTGGAAGGCGGACGCTACTGGTTGTGTTACTCACGCGAGAAACTTGGAGAATCGCCGGAAGTGGTGTTTGATTGTTACAACGACTTTATCAAGGCGTACCCGAAGAGCAAGTGGGCAGGTGATGCAAAGGAAAATCTCGTTCGCATCGGTTACCAGCTTGCCCGAGCGGGAAAGCCGGAGTACGAGAACATTGTGCGTTCTTTCCAATCGGAAGAGGATGAGGAGGTGCAGCTTGCCGCATTGTATGCACTGCAGAACATCGGCAGCGACAAGTCGTATGCAGCGGTCGTCGATCTGTACAACCAATCGCAGAGCGAGAATATGCGGAGCAAGATTGTCTATGTGCTGGGGAACTTCGATTCGCGCAATGCTCTCGCCAAGCTCCGTGAAATTGCAAAGGCCGATGCAAGCGCAAAGGTGCGCAAAGATGCTGTGTATGCCATTGGTAATGCCGGTACCCTGGAATCTCTCGCTGCCCTGAAGGATATCCTGCGATCCAAGGGTGATACCGAGGTACGCAAGGCCGCGCTTTATGCAATCGGGAATACACAAGACGCCGAAGCCACCGCGACATTATTGGATGTCGCTAAAACGGAGACCGACGCCGAACTGGCCAAGGCGGCAACATACGCAATCGGCAATATGCAGGGGCGTGAGGCAACTCAGGCGCTTGAGTCCATACTCATGGACGCAAAGAACCGCGAGGTCAGGAAAGCCGCGCTGTATGCAATCGGCAACCAAAATAATGGCGAGGGCATCGCAGCACTGAAGCGCGTCGCCTTGACCGACACCGACGATGAGCTACGCAAGGCCGCCGTGTATGCCATCGGCAACAACGACAATCGTGAAGCAACCGCGGCTTTGCAGCAGGTTCTCGCATCGAACACCGATTCACGCACGAAGGAAGCTGCACTCTACGCCCTCGGCAACTCGGGCGGATCGGAGGCGCGCAAAATCCTTACTTCGTACGCAAAGGGCGAACACGACGACCAGCTTGCAAAAACGGCGGTCTATGCTCTCGGTAATTTGAATGATGAGGAAACTTCCGGGGTGTTGATGGATGTTCTTCGCAACTCGAAATCCATAGAGGTGAAGAAAGCCGCTCTCTACAAACTCGCCGAAGAGCACGGTTCGGTGAAGTTCCTGAGCCAGGTCATCAAGGAAGAAAAAGACGAGGAGCTACGGCTTGCAGCTGTCTATGCCCTTGCCAATACGGAGGACGACGGGGCTGTAACTGCCCTGGTGGATATCGTGAGAAAGGATGCGAGCAAAAGAATGAGAACGGCAGCCGTGAATGCCCTCGGTCAGATCGGCACACCCAAAGCCCAGGACGCGCTGATGGAAATCATCGGCGGAAAAAACAAGGAGTGATCATCATGAAACTCATCGGCATTCTGATACTCGTCGGCATCTTTGCCACGTGTGAAACCATCCCCGCACAAACAGTGGTCACACATCCCCGACCGGCCGAACCATTTGAGCGGCGGTTGCACTGGGGCCTTCAGGAAGGTCTGGCCGCACGAAATTCAAAGGGCTACTGCATCGTGTACAGTATCCAGAAGTTGATGGCGGAAAACAGCTACATGAGCACCGGGAGTTTCATGACCGGAACCGTCACTACATCGTTCACATTATACGACGTTATCAATGGTGGCCATTCCATCGACTCCAATGTCACGGATGCTGCCGAGAAAGCACTACGACGGATACGCAACAAGGGACGATCCGAGTTCAAGGTGATGAAAGACCTCGCCATCATCATTGAATATCCGGCGGGGAAAACGAATCCAGAGGACATAACCGATGTAAGCATTTGTAACATGGAACTCGAATATCAATTTGAGGGAAAACAAATCATCTGGTTGGGTCCGGCGGGAGATACCGAGAGCTTTGCCATCTTGAAGAGTCTATTTGATCGTGTCCGTTTCGGCGAAGCACAGGAGAACCTTGTTTCTGCTATTGGCGCACACAAGCCGACACCTCAATCGTTCGCGTTTCTTTCCGGTGTCTTGCAGGGTAAGTATCCGAACGACACCCGCGAACAGGCAGCGTTCTGGCTCGGCTGGCATGCAACACCAGCCGCCTTGAAATTGCTTGTTTCAACAGCACAATCGGATAAGTCGGAGGATGTACGCGAGCAAGCTGTCTTCGGGATCAGTCAGATGGAAACACCCGAAGCGTTGGATGCCCTCATTGATCTTGCGCGGAATGCCAAAGACTCCGAAGTTCGCCAGAAGGCGGTGTTCTGGTTGGGACAATCAGCGTCCCGGAAGGCAGTCGGTGAGGTGGAGGATATCGTGATGAATGATGCAGACGTTGAGGTGCAGAAGCAGGCACTCTATGCACTGGCAAACACCAGGGACGAGAATGGCGTCGAGTTCCTGATCAAAATCGCACGGACACATCCCAAACCGGCCCTTCGCAAGCACGCTATCTATTCTCTCGGTCAATCAGAAGACCCGAAAGCCATCGAAGCAATCATCTCAATTGCCAAGGGGCGGTAGACGTATGTACTAGAAATTCACCTCGTACCCCACCTTGAAGAACTTGCCGCTGTTCTGGAATCGTTCCCCTTCCTGATTGAGAACAAGGTAGACGCTACTGCCGGCGAAGAACTCATATTGCAACAGCGTATTCCACAGTCCGCGCTTGAAGTAGTTATCCTTCTGCACAAATGAGCGGAAGTAGAGCCGTTCCAGCAGCCGCACATCCATCTTCACACGAATAATTGTCTGCCGCACCTCCGCATAACTCCGGTTGTTGAGTGTGACATCCCAGGCCAGCCTATCCCAGAAAATGATCCGCATGTTTGCATACGGGTTCTTGAGATAGGTGCCGAAGTAAGAACCGAAGTTATAGCCGATGGTAAATGCATGCGGTCCGACAAGAACCTTCGCGCTGTGATCCTGCAATACGTTGCGCCGTTCCACAATACCTGTCGGCGTAAAATCATCCGGACGGTTCAGCTCAAAGCGATGCGACACGTTCAGGAATTCCAATACCTGGTTCGATGCAAACAGACTTACATATTCCTGATACATGAATCCGGCATCCAGTGTTCGGGCGCGATAGTACGATGCGTTGAATTCCATTTGCGAGAAGAGAGATCGATTGCTGACGTCGCGATAGCCGGATTCGACGTAGATCTCATCGTAGTTCGTTCCGTAATCGTTGAAGAGCGTGGAGATATTGAACCCATCGCCGAACCTGCGATACAGAGCTGCGCCGTAAGGCCCCCCCGCCCAGTTTCGCGGCAGGGAGATTTGCATCTGGTAGGCATGACCGTCGCCGTTCGTTGCCCACTGGGGCTGTAATCTGAATCCCAGCGGAAGCTCCACCCGCGCATCGAAGCTGGCTGCCCGTTCAACTGCCCGCGTGTCCGAATTCCGCCCATACAGCAGCGTCGTTCCGAGTGTCACAGATTCCTGGTTCCAGTTTGATCTCAGTACCGTCAGGTGTCTCCGCTCGCTGATACCGTCACCGTCGGAGTCCAATTCGTCTTGCACAGAGACAACGCCTGCCTTCACCGCGTTGCTGCGGAACGTGTAATTTCCTCCCCATTGTATCTCCTGAATCGCTCGACTGTAGAAAAGGTTGATGGGCGTTCGATAAATATCAAGGTCCTTGCTGAGAAACGGGCGCTTCTCCTGCAGGTAAATCGATTGTCCATACAATGAGAACTGAAACGGATCAGCTTCGAGTGTCGATTCGTCGGTATTGTATGTTGCTTTCAGTTTATGACGATCCAGTGAGAGGTTGAGATCTCCTCCTGCCGTACCGATTGAAGGGTCACTCTGCACTTTGCTCGCGACAACGAACGGGATCGCAGTAATGGACGGTGTGAGACTCTCTTCGAACGGTTCAATATCCAGCTTGTACGTACTCTTCACCGTCAATATTTCGCTCTGAGGCGTGAGCGCGTAGAAATACGATGAGCCATCCTGTTTGTACGCAAACAGCTGCAGGTCGATTCCGATCTGTTCGCGGTTTTTATTCTGAATCTTATCCACGGGAATCTTGACCTCTGTTTCAATGTAGCCCGGTTCGGTGTCTGTCGCTTCACGGTATACGGTGGATCTCACCTGCCAGACCCAATCCCATTCGAATGTCAGAGAGCGCTGATTGTACACAGCCATGTCGCGCTGGTTGTCGATGAAGTTGAAAATGAAGATGTAGCCGTTTTCATTTCTGTTCTCCAGATCGAGAACAATGAAAAACTCGTTCTCTTCATCCGAGCTGGCATCCCTGATTAACGATTGCCGCAGTACCTTGCTCTTTGGATAGAACTTGAATGCGAAGTACAACGCATCGGACGATTGCCGGACGTAGACCAGCGTGCTGTCATAGAATTTTTCCTCCGAACGCGGAACGACGAGGTGAAAATCACTGAACACCTTCGCCGCCGCCCATTCAGCCTCTTCAATCTTCCCATCAATCACGGGAAAAGCGTCGGACGACATCTCCGTCGTCAGGAGGAGACCTGGCGTGAGGATTGCCAGGAACAGGATAGCGGACAAGCGTTGTGTCAATTCCATAAGTGCTTCCTCTCACTTTGTGGACTGATGAGGTTTGTGGCGGGGTACATTGAGATAGTTAGCATAGATCGGTCACCGGATCATTGATTCGATTGTATAAAGCCGAGGAAGCAAAATGCCAAGGATGGTGACCCGGGCTGGGAACGGAACCGAACGAATCCCGTCTGTTTGAACCATACGGAAGGAAAACCTTAGTGTTGCATCGGGCTGATGTCTCCGGATTAGGAAATGAACATTCAAACCCGTATCTTATACCCACTGCAAAACAGCAACCCCGTCAGCCCTAATCCATTAAGGTAATGCCGGGATAACGTATGCCGTAACCGGTCAACCCGCACCAGCGGGCTTCCCACAGAAGAGTATCGGGAGCGGACATTAGAGACTCGCTCTCCGATGATGCAGCAAGGTTGTGTCGGGAAGGGATTGGTTGACCGCATTCTGTGTATGTCCGTTCCGGGATTTGCTCCGGACGGTATGGAATCCAGCAAGAACGTCTCCTGAATTTTCCACATCGGCAATACACTTGCCTCCATTTTTGGCGCGTTTCAACGTTTTGTAGTCTGCTTGGATTGAAGAATCACCGGCAGTCACAATACTCACATCATTACAAGGTTTTCATTTATGGGTTTCACAACACTTGGTCTTTCAGACCAGATCATGCAAGGAGTGCGCGCGGCGGGCTATACCGTACCGACTCCCATTCAAAAACTCGCTATCGGGCCAGCTCTTGATGGGCGGGATATTATCGGGTGCGCGCAAACCGGCACCGGAAAAACGGCTGCGTTTGTTCTGCCCATTCTCCATAAGTTATCCAACGGTAGTGCACCTCACATGCGCCACCGGCTTCCGCGGGCGCTCGTGCTCACTCCAACCCGCGAACTGGCACAGCAGGTACAAGACGCCGTTATCACCTATGGCAAGTTTGTCGACCTCCGCGCCGTTTCAATTTATGGCGGTGTCAACATGGACGGCCAGATCAAGCACCTGCGCCGCGGGACAGACATTGTTATCGCTACTCCCGGTCGGCTCCTCGACCACATGCAGCGGCGCACCATTGACCTGAGCGCCGTACAGGTTCTTGTGCTCGATGAAGCCGATCGAATGCTGGATATGGGATTCATTAACGACGTCAAAAAGATTATCGCCGCAATACCGTCCGAACGCCAGACGATGTTATTCTCCGCCACACTCTCACGGGAGATCAACGATCTTGCGGCCCGCATCCTGAAGAATCCGCATATGGTGGAAGCCGGCGAGCGTCGCAACCCCGCCGAAACGATCGTGCAGCACTTCTATTCCGCTTCACAACACGGGAAGATGGATCTGCTTCTCCACGCTCTCCAGAAAGAGAACATGGAAAGCGTGCTCGTCTTCTCACGCACCAAACATGGTGCGGACAAGATCTGTCGCCGGCTTGAACGCGGTGGTGTCAAATCCATCGCTATTCACTCGAACCGCACACAGAGTCAACGCCAACGCGCACTGGACGGTTTCAAGCAGGGGCACTTCAGGGTGCTCGTAGCAACGGACATCGCGGCACGCGGAATCGATGTGGACGGCATTTCGCATGTTATCAACTTCGACATCCCGCATTACGCTGAAGATTACATTCATCGTATCGGTAGAACCGGGCGCGCAGGCGCAACCGGCGATGCCATTACTTTTGTCGCCCGGGATGAGCAACAGCACCTGAAGAAGATTGAGAGGTTTATCGGGAAGAAATTTGTGGTAAAGACGTATCCTGACTTCACGCCTCCTCCTCCCTCTGCAGGAGAACCGAAACAGTTCATAGCTTCGAGACCGCACATGACTCGCAAACCTCACGTTGGGGGCCGCACGCATCCATCATCCACAAGCGGTAGACCACACACGGGCGTACATGGCAACTCCGCCGGCAGACCCCATTCTTCTTCACAAACCCATCCGGTCAGTCCCTCCCGGGTTCATGGCTCCGGTATAGGTCAGCATGCAGTCGGTGTAAAACCTCGTACCGACAAGAAATTTCCTTTCCCGCGCAAGGGAAAGAAAAAGCCCACGTTTGAATTTGCGCGAAAGAAGAAATCGGCAAAGAAGCTGGAAGCATTCTCATCCGATTCAACCTGGTCGAACTACTAGACCGGACACGAGGAACACAAGCCCATTGGTTAACGCCGGTGGGCTTTTTTTGTGGTACAGGGTGATTTTCTCCAAGCTGATTATTATATTGGATCGACGATAAGCATTTCCCGCAAACCCGAATCAGAACCCATCCAACACACTACACAACGTAATACCATCGTACTCACCATCATCGGAGAACTACTATGAAAATTCTGAAAATTGCAGGGGGGATTGTCGGCGTTCTCATTCTATTCGTATTGGGATTTCTCGTTTATTTTACAATGAAGTACCCCGACGTAGAGCCCGCCCCTGTGATCACGGTTGAACGGACTCCGGAACGCGTTGAACGCGGACGGTATCTTGCCAACAGTGTTACCGTGTGCATCGACTGCCATGCCACACGCGACTGGTCAAAATTTGCCGGACCAGTTATCGCGGGCACCGAAGGAAAGGGTGGAGAGGTGTTTAACGAGGAACTTGGCGGTGTACCCGGAGAGATCTATTCATCGAATATTACTCCAGCAGGAATCTCTGAATATACGGATGGTGAATTGTTGAGGACATTCACGACAGGCGTTACCCGTGAAAACCGTGCACTCTTTCCACTCATGCCCTATCACGCATATAACAACCTGACACAGAATGATGCTTATGCGATTGTCGCTTACATCCGCTCCCTCGCCCCCATAGAGAACAAGGTCGGGGAGTCAAGACTGAATTTCCCGCTGAACTTCATCGTCAATACCATCCCCCTCAAATCATATCAGCCAAAGCCGGAGCCCGATCATTCCAATGACGTTGAGTACGGACGTTATCTGACCACCATTGCCGGTTGTGCCGGGTGCCATACACCCGCCGTGAAAGGCGAACCAGTCCCCGGGATGGAGTTCGCCGGAGGATTTGAGTTTCTCTTCCCGGCCGGGGTCATTCGTTCGCTGAATATCACTCCCGATGTCGAGACAGGGATAGGAAAATTGACGCGGCAAGATTTCATCGCCCGGTTCAAAGCATTTGCGGCCGAGGAATCAAGGAATGTTTCTGTGACTCCGACCGAGTTTAACACACCGATGCCATGGCTTATGTACGCTCAGATGACGGAGGATGACCTTGGGAGGATATACGAGTATCTCCGGACAGTAAAGCCCGTGACGAATCAGGTGGAGAAGTTCACGCCGAAGCAATAGCGTGAAAATGTAACGGAGAAAGCAACGGTGGGTTCCGCGGAGGATTCAGACTGTAAGTCCTCCGCGGAAGACCAAGCAAATCTAACGTACTTCGGCTGCAAGTTGCGGCCGGGCATGGGTCTCTGCGGGTTGATGGTGACTCTCCGATTCCGGTGCAACCTTCGTGAACCGCGCCAACAATGTATAGAGCACCGGTACAAGCACCAGCGTCAGGAATGTAGAGAAGAACACGCCGCCAACAACAGACAGACCAAGCGGTCGCCGGGACTCAGCCCCGGCTCCAAAGCCCACAGCAATTGGTAGAATCCCAAAAATGGTCGAGAAGGATGTCATAAGAATCGGGCGAAGACGGATTGTTGCAGCTTCGATCACTGCGTCCGTCGCAGACTTGCCACTCTCCTGAAGCTGGTTCGAAAATTCCACGATCAGAATTGCATTCTTTGTCACCAAGCCAATGAGCATAATCAGGCCGATCTGTGAGTAGATATTCAGCGTCTGACCGAAAATGAAAAGCGTCAGGAGCGCACCGAAGACTGCCAACGGCACCGAGAGCAGAATGGTGAGTGGATGAACGAAACTCTCGAATTGCGCCGCAAGCACCAGATAAATGAAAACGATCGCAAGCAGGAACATGAAGTATAGACTGGAGCTTGAGGATTTAAACTCCAGTGACTGCCCGCCGAATTCACGCTTTATTCCTGCAGGAAGCTTTTCGGCAGCTATCCTGTCAAGGTCATCCAGCGCCTGACCAAGGTTCACACCGGGAACAAGGTTGGCGGTGATTGTTGCTGAGCGAACGCGGTTGTAATGATTCAACTCCTTGGGAGCAAGTGTCTCCTGCACTCTCACAACGTTTGCCAGTTGCACCAGCCCCCCTGTGCCGCGAATGTAGATTTCTCTGATTGCGTCAGGGGTTGCGCGCGAGGCCGGCTTCATTTGCAGGATCACGTCGTACTGCTTTGTGCCACGTTTGAAATTCGTGACAACGCGTCCGCCGAGAAATGTTTCAAGGGTAGTGCCGATATCTGTGACTGAAGCACCAAGTCCCGCCGCCCGTTCCCGGTCTATGGCAAGGTCAAGCTGTGGTTTGTTCAGGCGCAGATCGGTATCAAGATTGATTAGATATCCGAGCTTCGAGGCCTCTCCCATCATCGTTCCGACTGCCTGGTTCAGTTCTTCATAGTTATCTGCCTGAAGTACATACTCCACCGGACTGGAACTGAAGTTTCCACCGAGACTCGGCGGGCTGATAACGAAGGCAAGAACACCGGGAATGGAGATCAATTGCGGAAATAGCTCCTGTACGATTTGTTGTTGTGATTTCTCACGTTCACTACGCGGTTTCAAGTTTAGAAAAATGATGCCGTTTGTAACACTTCCGGGTCCGCCAAAACCCAATCCTATAGCTGTAAACAAGCCGCGACGTTCGGGAAGAGCAAGCAACCGACGTTCGACTTCCTTCATATATTTGTCAGTATAACCAAGCGTAGCACCTTCGGGGGCAATGACAATTCCGAAACCAATCCCGCGGTCTTCCGTCGGCACCAGTTCGCTTGGGATAAACATGAATAACACCACGCTGAGGCCAACGGTGAGCACCGCGGCAACAATCATCAGCGCTCTATGCCGGAGGGCAACGCGCAGCGTTCGGTCATACGTCGAGTTAAGCCACTCAAAGAATCTGTCAAAGGACTTTGACGCTCTACTTGTACTTGTGCCATGCAAGGGTTTCAGGATTTTCGAACTCAGCATCGGCGTTAGTGTCAGCGCCACAAATCCCGAAATAAGCACCGCCACAGCAACCGAGACGCCAAATTCGTTGAACAATCGTCCGACCGACCCGGTAAGAAACGCGAGCGGGACGAATACTGCAACCAACGCGATTGTTGTCGCAATAACCGCAAACCCGATTTCACTGCTGCCGTCAAATGCCGCTTGTCGCCGGCTCTTTCCCATTTCCATGTGGCGATAAATATTCTCCAGCACGACGATTGCATCGTCAACCACCAACCCGATGGCAAGCACCCACGCGAGAAGGGTGAGAATATTGATCGTGAAGCCCGCAAAGTACGCGGCGGCGAGGGCACCGATAATTGAAATTGGAATCGCGACAGAAGGAATAGCCGTTGCTCTGAGACTCTTCAGGAATACCAACACGACCAACACCACGAGGCAAACGGCGATGATCAATGTTTCGGTGACTTCATTGATGGATTCAGTGATAAACGTTGATGAATCGAACGCAACATCCAGCCGCATTCCTTCCGGCAGAATCGCTGTTAATTCCTCCAACGCTTTCCGAACTTCCGCGGCTACATCCACCGTGCTTGCCTTTGATTGCTTGACGATGCCAAGACCTACGGCGGATTGTCCATTGAATCGTGCAACGGTGCGCTCATCTTCGGCGCCAACGGCCACCTCGGCAATATCGCGCAGTCGGACAATACTGTTCTCCTTTTGCGAAACGATAATCGCGCCGAATTCTTCCGGCGTGGAGAGCTCACCTCGCGTCCGCACGGAGAATTCCCGCTCGTTCCCTTCCACCCTTCCCGCCGGTATCTCGGCGTTTTCCCTCCGAACAGCCATCTCAACATCTTGTGTTGTAAGGCCACGGGATGCCATCCGCAACGGATCGAGCCATACGCGCATTGCATAGCGACGCTCTCCGCCAATAATCACTGAGCCGACACCCGCAAGCCGCTGGATCTTCTCCTTCAATACTCGATCAGCAACATCCGTCAGTTCAAGACCGTTGTGGCGATCGCTTGAGAGCGCGAGCCAGACAATCGCCTGCGCGTTGGCGTCCACCTTGGAGATAATCGGGTCGTCAATTTCACGCGGAAGATTGCCGCGAACGCGGGAGACGCGGTCGCGGACATCGTTCGCCGCTTCATCGACATTGCGGTCCAGTTCAAATTCAATCGTGATCACCGAACCCTGTTCACGGCTGGAGGACGTTAATGTCTTCACTCCTTCGAGCGTGGCGAATTGCTCTTCCAGCACGTTTGTGATTTCCGTTTCCACTACGCTGGGACTCGCCCCGCGATACAAGCTGACTACCGAAATAATCGGCGGATCAATATCAGGGTACTCACGTACCGGCAGACGGGTAAAGGCGATGATCCCGAACAGCAGGATGGCAAAGCTCATCACGCTTGCAAAAACCGGTCTTTGGATCGACATCGTGCTGAGTTTCATGGCAGATTACCCTCCCACTTTCGCGGCTTGAGATGCTGTATCCTGTTGGCTCATCATCGGCATGACCTTGCCCCCGTCGAAAAGCTTCTGGTGGCCGGCACGCACCACCGTCATGCCGGGTTCCAATCCTCCAAGAACTTCTACGACATCAGACATGCGGGTCCCGAGTGTTACAGCAACCCGGGCAACGGAGCTGTCGGGCTTTACAATGAACACAAACGACTGGTTGCCGCTGCCAAACACGGCCTCGTTCGGAATCGTCATAGCGTTCGGACGTTCGGCCAGAACTGCGGAAACATTGGCGGACATTCCCGGCCGGACTTTGCG
>CAZIHJ010000059.1:15710-19495 GCA_964538485.1 uncultured Chitinophagales bacterium
ACGGACTTCACGCGATCGTGGGTTGACTTGCTTTGCGCGCGCAGCGCTTCTGCCCGTGCAAACTCTGCAGCAAGCTGGCCATCGTCAAGCTGCGCAATCAATTCACCACGCCTCATGAAGCCTCCCTCTCGAAAGGGAATGGATTTGACCGATGCATCAATTTCCGCGACAACCGTGATTGCTTCGATCGCCTCCATCGTTCCTATAGCTTCAAACTTGTCCGTGACCTTTTGCACGACTACGGGGCTCACTTCCGCCGGCATCGGAGGCATGGAGAATCCACCACCGGGTCCATTCCCTCCTCCGCAGCCGGAGATCCACATGAACACCGAGAGAGACACAACCGGAAGGAATAATTTCTGGAACAGGGTTTTCATTGTCGTCATTGCCTTTCTACTGGATTACATCTTTTGGGGTTGAGGTTCTGCTCTGATTCCGTTCTCTCTCCGGGCTAGCGTGTAGCAGGATACACACCGGACGTAAGTTGTTTCAAGGTTGCAGCGGCCTTGGCGCTTCGCACGAGCGCCTGAGAATAACGCTGCTGCGCAACGGCAAAGTCGGCCCCGAGCCGGACAAGTTCGAATGCTGTCGTGCGGCCATTCTGGAATTCTATCAGCCCAATGCGTACTTGTTCTTGCGCTGCTTCCACTCCTTCGCGTGCCGCGGTCAGACGACGCCTTCCATGAGATAGTTCCCGATAACTCGACCGCACCTGCTCTTCAAGCGTTCTCGTTTGCTGAATGTACCGTTGCTCGGCTATGACCAATTCAGCATCCAACCGCTCTTGCTCACCCAGCCCGCTGCGTAGGGGAATCGGGATCGTCACTTCCACTCCGAGACTCCATGAGGGGAAGTTCCGTTTCACCGCCTGACGGATTGCATCGTTCAAATTTCCTGTAACCGTGGTGCGCAGTGTATCGCTTCCAAAGATCACATCCTGCGCGTTGCCGGAAAGGCCATTTCCGCCGAGTGAGCCGACTAGATCAATCTTTGGCAGGGCTTCCCAGAACGCCGCCCGTGATAGCGAGCGTCGTGCCTCGACATCGGATTTGGCGGCCTGGAGTTCGAGGTTACTCTCCATTGCCTGCTGCAGCAGCACATCAACTTCGTCCAATGTGAAATCATTGGGGGGATTGTCGACAGTGTGGAATCGCGTACCTTGCGGCCGTGAGCCGATCAGAGAACCAAGCTCGTCCGAAATTCTGTCAAGTTGCTCTTCGCGGTCAAGGTACAAAATCTCCTGCTCGGCCAGAAATGTTCGTGCGCTGGCAACCTGGTTTGGACCAACGAGTCCGGCTCTGGCTCGTGCTTCCGTGTCAATCAGGAACGCCTGCGCACGATCGCGCGTAAGCTTTTGTGTGGCGTAGTCGCGCTCGGCGGCGTACAGGTCCCAGTAGCGTTGTTCAACCTGCGCGCTGGTTGCCAATACCTGTTGATCGTAGCGCGCCTTTGCTGCGTCTAATTCCTGATCTGCCTTCTCCAGGTTCTTGCGTGAGGAAACCCACAGCCCGCCCAACAGTGGTTGGCGGAAGCTGAGATTCCCCACCGCTGTATATTGAGGATTCAGGAATGCGAAGGAGGAGTTGGATTCCAATTTGATTGTATTCAGCGATGCTTCGATGCTCGTACCGATGGGAAGATTCATTCGCAAGCCGCCACTGGAGGTGGTCTGCGTTGTCGCAAGAAGCGTTGCGCCGGCGAAGAACGACGCCGTCGGTTCGGTGTGGTCTACGTAGTTGAGGTTGAAGAACAATGTCGGGTCAAAATATCCGGCCTCCTTGCGCGCCGAACCGCGAGCCGCATTGTATGCTGCCTCGGCCGTACGCACAGACGTGGCGTTTTCCAATGCCTGTTGCGTCGCATCGCGCAATGGTAACGCTGTTCCTTCCAACTCATCAATAATTTTTTGAAGGGCACTGTCCGCCGAGGCCGGTACCTGCGCCACTGTTGCTTGCGCGATAAAGATGAATATGCTGAGAGTTATTACCGATCTTTTTATCATGGTGTAATGTATTTGAATGAACGGAAGAATTCGGTTTTTCTATACGTAGAACCTGTTTCGGCGGAATCGGATGACGGCTGAAGCCTGTTCCTCGTCTCTTACGGGTTTACATCTTCAAACGTATCGCCCTGACTGACATCTCCAGTCTTGAATCCTTTATAGAACCACTGCTTTCGTTGGGCGGAAGACCCGTGAGTAAATGCATCGGGAACAACACGCCCTTGCGTCATTTTCTGGATAGTGTCATCGCCAACAGCGCTTGCAGCATTGAGCGCTTCTTCGATGTCGCCTTCTTCCAGAATGTTCTTTGTGCGCTGCGCATGATGTGCCCACACGCCGGCGTAAAAATCTGCCTGGAGTTCCAGTCGGACAGATAACTGGTTATATTCCTTCTCGCTCACTCTGCCGCGCATTTGGTGAACCTGATCAGTCGTGCCCATCAAGCGTTGCACATGATGCCCGACTTCGTGCGCGATAACATAGGCAACAGCAAAATCACCGGGCGCGTTCAACTGGTTCTGGAGCTGTTCACAGAACGAAAGATCGATATACACTCTTTTGTCTCCGGGGCAATAAAACGGACCGGACGCGGCGCTCGATAATCCACATGCTGATTCCACCTGACCACTGAACAACACCAGCTTCGGCAGTTCATACGTACCGCCGCCCTGGCGGAAGAGTTCGTTCCAGACATCCTCCGTATCGCCTAGGACGACACCGACAAACTCCGCAAGAGCTTGTTCTTGCTCCGTGGCCTGGTATGTCGAGCTGGCACTCTGACCGCCTCCCTGCTCCTGCACCACATTCAGAATGTCATTCGGATTACCTCCAAGCAGCCAGAAGATCAGCGCAATGACTATGGTGCCGATACCGCCGCCAATCATTTTCCCTGATGGCGATGCACCGCGACGGTCTTCAATATTGTCGCTTTGTCTTCTTCCCATCCACCGCATATCTGAACCTTTGTACTGAGATGATGTAATATGAACCAGGAATACTTCTTGGCAGCCGATGAATTGAAAGTGTTGTTACGAAACTGAGGACCGCACTGTTCCTTCAACAAGCGTGGTGAATTTCTCCAGCGCTTCCTTGTCAACAGTAACACGGACACAACGCCCATCTTTCTCTGCAACAATAAGTCCGGCATCAACGAGGATTTTGAAGTGATGCGACATGGTCGGTTGCGACAGTCCCGCAAACCTGATGGCATCGCCACAACCGATGGTGCCATGTTTGGCAATCTGCTGGAGGATGCGCACACGCGTCTTATCTGAGAGAGCTTTTGCGATCTTAACGATATGGTCTTCGGAGGATTTCATATTGACACATCGAAATATATCAATATGTTTATCAAGGTCAAGGAGATTTTTTATCGTAACGAGAGTGGTTGAATACGTTGGCCAGTTTCGCTATCTTATCCATACGATAATGTACGGAGCGTAGCGCAGCCCGGTAGCGCACTTGCTTGGGGTGCAAGGGGTCGTGGGTTCAAATCCCGCCGCTCCGACTGAAGAGGATGTCATGAAAATGGCATCCTCTTTTCACAAATAAGGGTCGTGGGTTCTCAGCCGGAGGCTGATCCGCTTTTAGCGGAAAATCCCGCCGCTCCGACATGAAAAGAGGACATCGAAACCCGGTGTCCTCTTTCTTTTGGTTCTAGATGCTAGCGCCTCGTTGGTACCTGAAGCATTGTAAGCGTCGGCCTCACCTCTCGTTCCCGCTCCTCACCTTCGTAATACACCCTCTCCAAAAATAACCCCGATGGCGGCGCGGTGAGTTTTGC
>CAZIHJ010000060.1:0-13072 GCA_964538485.1 uncultured Chitinophagales bacterium
CAACGGCATCCACTCCCCAGACTTTGTCCATGACCGGAAGTTTGTTCCGGTCGATTTGGCGCGTGAGGTCCGGACTCACGGCCTTCCAGGAGTTTCCACGATCATCGCTACGGAAAAGTCTATTGGCTGCGAAGTACAGCCGCGTATGCGAGTGTGGACTGATGAGGAGCGGTGAATCCCAGTTCCAGCGAAGCGCTGGCTCTCCTTTTTCCTCTTGTGGCTTGATACCCATTGTTTCGCCACTTCGCTTGTCAAAACGTACAAGGCCGCCGTACTGCGATTGCGAGTAAAGGATGTTATGATCCTCGGGATCAACCTGTGTTTCAAAACCATCGCCACCGGTGGTAATGTACCAGTCAAAATTATGGATACCGGACGCACTCACTGTACGGGAGGGACCTCCGAGCGTAAAATTATCCTGTGTCCCGCCATAGATATTGTAAAATGGCAGTGCGTTGTCCACAGACACGCGATAGAATTGTGTAATAGGAAGGTTGGGTTTGAAATTCCATGTCGCGGCCCGGTCAAAGCTCTCATAAATACCACCGTCGCAACCGACAAGATAATGGTTCGTGTTGTCCGGGTTAATCCAAATTGCGTGGTTGTCAACATGCTTGGATTTTTCTCCGAGATTCTCAAACGTCTTGCCGCCATCGTTCGTCACCTTCAGATACACGTCCATCGAATAGATGCGATCAATGTCTTTCGGGTCAGGAATAATCTCGCTGTAATATTGTGCACTACCGCTGGAGTAGTCGCCACGTTTTTCCCACGACGCTCCACGATCAAGAGAGCGATAGAAGCCCCCTTTTCTGTTCGGCAATTCAATAATCGCGAACAACATATCAGGGTTCACCGGTGAAATCGCAAGTCCGATGCGCCCGACATCATCTCCGGGCAGTCCGCCGGCGAGTTTGTTCCAGGTTTTTCCGGCATCGGCGGATTTGTAGATTGCAGATTCAGGGCCTCCGTTGATGAGCGTCCACACGTGACGCCGTCGTTGATACGATGCGGCGTACAGCACGTCGGGATTGCGTGGGTCCATCACCACATCAGTCACACCCGTATTCTTGCTGATATACAAAACAGAGTCCCATGTTGCCCCACCGTCGGTCGACTTGAACAAGCCGCGATCACCGCCCGATGCCCACAATGGTCCTTGTGCCGCAACGTACACGACATTTGAGTTGCGTGGATCAATCACGATCTTTGCAATGTGCTCGGAGCGCTTCAACCCGACGTTCTTCCAGCTCTTGCCGCCATCTTCCGATTTATAGACGCCATCGCCATACGAAACGCTCCGTTGACTGTTGTTCTCACCACTTCCCACCCACACAATACTTGCATTATTGGGATCGAGTGTGACGCATCCGATGGAATAGGATCCCTGACTGTCAAAGATCGGTTCGTATGTTGTTCCGGCATTCACCGTCTTCCATACTCCTCCGGAAGCAACGGCAACATAATACTCGCTGTGATTGCCGGGATTGACTGCAAAGTCGATGATGCGGCCCGACGTCAACGCAGGACCTATGGAGCGAAATTTCAAACCCGCAAACGTCTCGGCTGAAAGCACATCTTTGGGAGAATCCTTTCCCTCCTTCTTCTGGCCATGGACTGTGACGGACAGAGACAAGATCAGGAGAGTGATAACAGTAAATTTCATAGAGAACTCCGGATAATGATTTGAACTGATTGGATGCTGGTACGCATGCATGGGAAAGCTGTTGCGAATTTCGCGCTCACTGAAGCACCCGAAAATAAACAACTGCCCCGATAATCAACAGCAATCCCAACACAAGCATCGCAACCATCACCTTTTTTACAACCTTGATAACAAACCAGAGGACAAGCAATGCGATAACAAGCAGCGCGTACAAAAAGAGGTCAGAGCTTTCCATTCCGGGAGGTACCGCGAGTTGTTGTGTAGAAGTTGATTCGGGTTGTAACAATATAGCCCAATTGCGACAACAAGGCAATGCTGTTCATACACGGTTGGGATTGATGAGGAATGAAGTATTGGCAAAAGCGGCGAACAACAGCAGCCCCTTCCCGATATTGCGTTGGAAAGGGGCGAGTAAGAAACTTATTGTTCTTTCAGTGTAAATCTGAACGGCATGAAAACCCACACGGCAACCGGGCCTGCACTCATGTAGGCGGGTCTGAACACACACTGGCGCGCCGCTTCGATTGCTGCCTCTGTAAATACATCACTGTCACTGCTTATCAGGACCACATCCCTCACCTTCCCCTCTTTGTTCACCCATATTTTTACCCATACTTTCCCTTCAAGTCCGGCCCTAAGTGCAATTGATGGATAGGTCGGTGTCACCATCGTGAGCACCTCGGGGTGCCTTTCCACCGGAACAAAGTCCGGCGGCGGCTCTTCAATCTCGATCTCTTGAGGGTATGTTCCTTCCTCCACCCAACCATCGGCCGTGCCACCACTTCCCGTCGATGCGCCGGCATCCGCCAACCCGGTTTCGAGTTGGAGAGTTTCCTCCACGACGTCGGACATCTCGTTGGCAACCGGAACAGGCACACCAACTTTCGCACGAGAACTTCCTCCGGCCTTAGGCTCCGGAAGTTTGTAGCCGTCCTGTATGGACGGCTGAGGAAGGTAGCCAACCAATCGTTTTGGTATTTGGTCGGCGATAACGCCGGGATAGTTATCGCCGAAAGCGAGATAACAACAAACAATGACCGCATGAAGGGCAACCGAAACAAGAAGCCCAGAAAACCAGAACCGGTGACTTGATGCCTGGAGTTCAGCAGCCCCATACCGTGTGGCTGTTGCAGTGAGCGTTTGGTTCATGGCAGACCTCCGTGTATTGAGACAACCTGGATTCTACTAATCGGTGCTCGCAAAGATAGTGCCACGTGGGAAGGTGATAAAGTGAGGGGTTTTCTCAAGTAAAGCCCGTCTTGCCATTGCATGTTGCAACGCGAAAGGCCTGAGCTGATGGCAATATCAGCAGAGAAGATGTGTGAAGAATAGGTTAATGGAGTATTGCAGGATGCAATAGTCAGACGGTGCCGAGAAGATATTCCTTGCGGCGCTTCTCGGGTAGCTTTTCAATGGCATAGCGCAGCATGATCCGGGGCATTCCCCGGTAGTGCTTGGAAAGGAAATTTTCTTCCGTTGCACGGTCACGGTCGCCAATCTCCCGCAACATCCAGCCGACTGCCTTTTGAATAAGATCGTGATCATCGGCAAGAAGAATCCGGGCAATCTTTAGTGTATCGCCAAAATCGTTCTGACGAATAAAAAACTGTGTGGAGATAATTGCAATGCGGCGCTCCCACAAATTCTTCGATTGCGCAAGTTTCCATAGCGGCTTTCTCTCACGCTCAAACAGATACTTGCCGACGATGTGAGGTGCCGATGTATCAACAAGGTCCCAGTTATTGATGTGACGTGTGTTCTGGAGATACATCGCGTAAATCAATTTCTGTTGTGATGTGTCCCCTTTGTCAAACATTCTGACCATGAACAGCAGAGCGAGCAGACGTTCTTCATGAATTTTCGATTGGAGAAGTTCCAGCGCGAGGGCGAGAGGTATCGACTTAAACTCTTTAACTACATGACGTATCTGCGGAACCTTGACACCGATAAGAACATCGCCTTCACCATATTCACCTTTGCCGGTCTTGAAGAACCGTTGTAGAGTGTTGATGTTATTCGGGTTGGCTCGTGCATTCAGTGCGCGCCTGACCTCCGCAACTTGTCCCCCGGCAGTGCTCCGTGTCTCGTCCGTCCATTCTTTGTTCTTCATTGTTGATTGCTAATTGCTGATTGCTCATTGTCTTGTTGCATGTTGTTCTTTGCTCACCGCCTCCAGCACCAACTCCGCAATATCCTTCACCTGTACTTTTTCTGCAGCGTCTTTTGCCTTCACGCCATCTGTTATCATCGTCATGCAGAACGGACAGCCGGTCCCAACAACATTGCAGCCGGTCGCCAGCGCCTCCTCCGTCCGCTCGATGTTGACGCGCTTGCCTTCACGTTCCTCCATCCACATCTGGCCGCCCCCAGCGCCGCAGCAGAAGCTCTTGTCCTTCGAACGCTTCATTTCCACCCGTGAGCCGCCGACCATGTCCACGATGTTGCGTGGCGCATCATACTCGTCGTTGTAACGTCCAAGGTAGCATGGATCGTGGAACGTGATCGTGGCCTTTTTCTCCGGCGAGAGTTTCAACTTCCCCTGGTCAATCAGTTGCTCGAGAAATGTCGTGTGATGGATGACTTCATAGCTGCCGCCGAACTGCTTGTACTCCTTCCCGAGTGATTGCATGCAATGAGGACACGTCACGACGATTTTCTTCACGTTGTAGTTATTCAGTGTAGCGACGTTGTCAGTGATGAGCATTTGTGCGAGGTACTCGTTGCCCATGCGGCGCGCCGGATCGCCGGTGCATTTCTCCTCGGTACCAAGGATGGCAAATCTTATTCCCGCCATCTTCATCAATGTTGCAAATGCCTGGGTGACTTTCTTGTACCGCGCATCGTACGCTCCTGCACATCCCACCCAGAAGAGCACCTCGGCGTCCTTTGCATCACTCATGCGCGGGATCTCCATCCCTTCCGCCCAATCGGCGCGCGTAGAATGCCCGAATCCCCACGGCGTATAGTTGCGTTCAAGATTGGAGAACGGTCCCTTCAACTCCTCGGGAAAGCGGGATTCATTCAAGACAAGTCCACGCCGCAAATCAACGATCGTATCCACGTGTTCGATCATCACCGGACATTCCTGCACACACGCCATGCACGTAGTACAGGCCCAGAGTTCCTGCTCTGTGATGAAATTATCCAGTAACTGGTGGCCCAGCACTTCTTCGTTGAGCGCCGCACCATCAGTTCCCTTTGCAATAAGAACTGGAGCTTTTTCAAGTGTTCTGGCTCTCAAATCCACCATGATCTTGCGCGGACTCAGGAGTTTTCCGGTCGTGTTCGCCGGACAGACGGAAGAACAACGCCCGCACTCCGTGCATGTGTAACCGTCAAGCAGTTGTTTCCAACTGAAGTCCTCAATATCTGTTGCACCATACTTGGTCAGCGTTTCATCCGCAAGGTTGATGGGTTGGAGTGCGCCTTTGGCTGTCAGGTCAGAGAAGAAAACGTTGGGGACGGAAGAGAGAACATGCAGATGCTTCGAGTAAGGCAAGTAGTTGAGAAAACCAAGCACCGTGAGCATGTGCCCCCAGAAGAATACATAGTACCACACGTGTGCAGATTCCTGCGTGAAGAGCACGGCAAAAACAGAAGAGGCAAATCGCGCGTGTTCGGGTTGACTGTTCATGACCATACGCGTGGCATTCTGGCCAAACATTGTCACCATGACAGTGAGAATCAAACACAGGATCAGGATTGCATCCCACTTTGCATGGCCGCTCACGTCAAGGCGCTTCGGCGGAGAAAACAATCTCCGATAAATGGATATGAGAACAGACGCCACCACAAACACACCGAACAAATCTTCGAGGAACACCAGCGGAGGGTACAGCGGACCGAGGAATGAAAAGGAGAACCCTTCAACAAGTCCCTCGCCGATGGATTCGAGAACAGCCGCAAGAAGAATGACAAAACCCCAGAAGATCAACGAATGAAGAATGCCCGCAACCGGCTCTCGCAGCAGCTTCGTCTGCCCCAGGGCGATCTTCACAACATTGGTTACACGCAATCCGATCTGGTCGAACCGGTTTTCTTTTTTGCCAAGCCGGAGGTAGGAGATAAGCCGGCGGATATTCCATGCAAACAACCCCAAGGCACCAATCAACACGAGAGCAAAGAGAATAGCATTGAGGGACATACGTATTCCTGACGTTGAACGAATGGAAAAAATGTGAGGGGAATATAGGGTGAAACGGGCAAAAGCACAAACGTCTATGGCAGGAGCATTTCTCCATCGAGGACAGTGACCGCGCGACCGCCGATCTTCAGGTTCGTCACCTGTTTTCCACGGACCCGCAGTTGAACGGTGACTCTTCCTTTGCGGCCAATGATGTCTCCCTGTTCCCCCACAATCGATACACAATCACCCACGGCCTGAACTTCGCCATATTGATAGAGGTATACGCCAATGGGACCATTAGCCGCACCGGTGACCGGGTCCTCTGTAATGCCGAGGGTTGGAGCAAAAAAACGGGAGTGAAACGAGGAGTTTCTCTCTATGGTCTCCGTGGAAAAGACGCACATTCCCTGAATATTCCTGTTACTGAGAAACTGAGACATGGCAAAGAAGTTCGGCTTCATTGCGTACAACGTATGCAAGCGACGAATGGGAATATAGAGATGTTCGTTTCGGACTATGGGGAGTCGGTTATCGAATTCATCCAGCGTGATATTCAGAATGCGCATGATGTCTAGCTTTGATTGTCCCGCCCGATCAAATTCCGGTACGTTCAACCCGAACAACACTTCGGTTCCCTCGTGTTGCTTCTTCACCGTCACCGGCAGGATACCGGAGCGTGTTTCAAGTTTGAATTCGTACGTCCCGGGATCTTTCATGCCGTACATCCCGTCTTCCGCAAGGGCATGAAATCCTGCAATCGTCGCATGGCCGCATAGCGGGACTTCCGTCACAGGGGTAAACCATCGGAGGCGAAGATCGGCCGCGGGAGTTGTTGCGGGAAGAACGAAGGCCGTTTCGGAGACACATATCTCACGCGCAATGAGAAGCATCTGATCGTCCGTCAGGGTATCGGCATTGACGACCACACCCGCGGGGTTTCCCGTCAACGGGACTTCGGTAAACGCGTCAACTTGCTTGATGCCTATACGTTTGTGTATGCGCTGTGTTGTGGACATGTGTGGCAGACTCTGGACGGCCTTCGAAGAGTTCATTCAACTGCGTCCTGCTGGTAGACGTAAACCATACAACGTTTTCCGGTTCTTCACGTAGTACAGCATCCCCTCCTGAATAAAGAATGATTCAGGGACGATGGCAGCGATATCCGTATTGGGCATGTCGCGGAAAACCACTCTGGAGGTGGATCTCTCCACAATGATCAGAATCGTATTGAACCTCGACTCCTCGTGTGTACTCTTCTTGCTGCGCTCATGATAGCTCAGTATGATGTATTCGCCGTACTCAATCCCCTCACTGTTCCCCACAATAATGTCTGCGGGAAGGAGTGCGGTGAGGGTGCCCGCGACTGCCGGACCAAATGGAACAGGAAACTCGATGGCAGGAATTGACTCTTCGGTGACTCGGGTGTGCATCACTGCCTGAAGGTTGTTCCCCAACGATCGGAGAATCGCTCCCGATGTGTAGTCGAGTTCAAAGAGGTGATTTCCCTCTGCCACGTCTTTCGACGCGTACACCAGATCCCCAGCCGCAAGAATGAACTTCAGTTCTGCATTCGACCAACGACGTTCTCCACTCAGAACGTCAACACCAATAATCATCTTGTGTTCGGGCAAGTCCGGGGTCGCAAAACCGTGGAGAAAGAGCATCTCTCTGTGGATCGCTTCAACCCCAATCCACCATTGCGGGCCGAAACTCCGACGGTCCCACAAGACCTCGCCGGTAAACTGATTCAGACAAAAAAAAACGACCGACTTGGATTCGATGTCCCGTTCTTCGCCGATGAGTTTTCCAGTACCAGTTGGAAGCAACCGCCAGATCACACCCTGTACGTCGTACTTCCAGGTCTGCCGAAGCTCTTTCTTGTCAAGGAAATCAAAAATGCTCATTTGAGGAGATATCGAAAAGAAAATTCGCTAAAATCTTTGAACAAGGTAATCATTACGAATAGGAAGAGCAAGGGTATTTGGATTGCGGGGTCGGAGAATGGGTGTGAACTTCTTCCAGGATCAAGTTCCATTCTTATTTCATGTATGCAGAAAGCTCGATTTTCATCAATTCTACTGCCCTCCCACGGTGACTGATTGAGTTTTTGCGGCTTTCTGACATCTCAGCAAGGGTCTGTGGGTACCCCTGGGGGAGGAAAATGGGATCGTAACCGAAACCACCCATACCGTGTTGTTCCTCGGTAATCGCTCCCGGCAGTATCCCCTCCACCATCCGTTCAATGCCCGGCGCAACAAACGCAAGCACACACCTGAACCGTGCGGCACGACGGCGCGGAGGAACACCACGCAGCGCGTTCAGAAGTTTCTTGCAATTCTCGGCATAACTTGCATTAGGCCCGGCATACCGGGAAGAAAAGACTCCCGGGGCGTCGTTTAGGTAGTGGACTTCAAGACCGGAATCATCGGCAAGACTCGGAAGTTTTGTTGCGGCATGAACGGTGCGGGCCTTCTTCAGTGCGTTGCCCTCCAACGTCGGCTGATCCTCTTCTGCCGGTGTGATACCCGGGAAGTCATCCAATGTCAGCAGCCGGATACGAAGATCGGCAAGCAATAATTCGAGTTCGCGAACCTTATGCCGGTTGGCAGTCGCAAGCACAAGTTGTTTCATGTATCCTCCTGCCGTTAGGGAAGTCTGTCCAGGAGTTTTCTGAGTGCCTGCTTGCCCGTGAGAACAACCTGGTGTTCATCAAGCGAAGTGTGCCGGCGATCCCGATACACCCAACGTCCGTCAATCATGACAGAGTCGACATTCTCCGCTGAACATGAATAAACAATGGCAGAATAAACAGCATCAGTCACTCTATCAAGAACCGGAACCCACGGCTTGTCGAGATCGAGGAGAACGAGATCCGCCTTCTTTCCTTTTTCAATACTCCCCAACTCGGCGTCCATGCCAAGAGTTCTCGCTCCGCCCAGGGTTGCCAGTTCAAACACTGTGGCGGCATTCATGGATGTCGGTCCGTGCACGGGCTTTTGAAGAAGCGCTGCAAGCCGCATCTCGTCGAACATATTGAGGGTGTTGTTACACGGCGCGCCATCGGCTCCGAGGGAAACCGTGATGCCACGGCGCAACATCTCCGGCACACGCGCCACACCGGACCCGAGCTTGAGATTTGAGGAGGGGCAATGCATCACCTTCGCGTCCCTCTCAACCATCATATCCATTTCGTTATCGTTCAACCAGATACAATGTGCAAGACAGGTATTTGCATGCAAGATGTCTATTGCGTGAAAGAACTCGATATTGTCTTTTCCGCAACGCTTCCGGACTGCGTCCATTTCGTGGCGATTCTCGGCCGCGTGTGTATGAAAGAGCATTCCGGGAAATGATTGCGTCATCCGGTACGCTTCAGTCAATAATTCATCCGTGCAGGAAAGCACGAACCGCGGCGCCACCGCATACCGGATTCTTCCCGCTGCTGCATTGTGCCACCGCTCTGCAAGGTGCAATGTGGTACTGACCGCATCACGGGTTGGCTCTTTGAGTTTCGGGTAGAGCTCATTCACGTCCATCATCGCCTTCCCGACAAACGCACGCAACCCGGTTTCTTCAATCGCCCCAATCACCGTCTCTTCGTGGTGAATACTCCCCATATCCATAATGGAGGTTGCACCTGAGCGAATCAATTCTGCAATCCCCAGCATTGCCGAAGCGCGCATACTGACTTCATCATGAGCAGCTTCGTAGGGAAAAATTCTGAGTTGGAGCCAGTCCAGAAGTTCAAGGTCGTCGGCGAGACCGCGGAAGAGTGTCTGGCACAAGTGAATGTGTGTATGAATGAAGCCGGGGATGCACACCAGTCGCCGGGCATTTATGATATTACCCGTAAATTTCGGGGAGATGTCCTTCGCCTCTTCGGCGGTCAGCACGCTCTCAATCATATTCCCCCCGACAACAATCGCCCCATCCGGAATAATCCGGCGGTCGGGGTCCATCGTCACGATAGCGCGAACATGTATGAGGGTCTTTTCCATCAAAGGAGGGAGGGATTAGATGAGGAGTGCATCTATCGCTTGCTCGACAGTTTCAACCTGTTTCAATTCGATGTCACCGTTGGATTTCAAACCCTTCATGTTCATACGGGGAATGACCATACGCTTGAAACCAAGTTTTGACGCCTCAGTGACACGTTTTTCAATCTGCCCAATGGTGCGGATTTCGCCACCCAAACCCACCTCACCGACTGTCACCGAGAGTGCATGCACAGGAATGTCCTTCAGACTCGAGGCGATCGCAGTCGCGATACCGAGATCAACCGCCGGTTCATCAACCCGGACGCCACCGGCAACATTCACAAAGACATCGTACTGACCGACATGGAGACCCACGCGACGCTCTAGCACCGCAAGCAACATCTGCAGTCGTTTCGCATCATAGCCGGTTGAAGTACGCTGGGGAACTCCGTAACTGGTGGGGGCAACAAGAGCTTGCACTTCGAGCAGCAACGGTCTGGTGCCTTCCATACTTGCAACCACCGCCGAACCGCTTGCCCCCGGTTTTCTTTCTGAAAGAAGAACTCGCGAAGGATCCTGGACTTCACGCAGTCCGCTCTCATGCATTTCGAAGATGCCGATTTCATTCGTTGATCCGAACCGATTCTTGAGTGCGCGTAGAATGCGATAGGAGTAATGCCGTTCACCCTCAAATTGCAGCACCGTGTCCACCATGTGCTCAATCACCCTGGGTCCGGCGATTGTTCCTTCCTTCGTAACATGGCCGACAAGAAAGACCGGGACGTTTCCAGCTTTTGCGAAACGCAAAAACATTGCGGTTGCTTCACGCACCTGGCCTACAGTTCCGGGCGCACTTTCAAGGTCAGGACGATACATGGTCTGGATCGAATCAACGATGAGCACATCGGGAGCGGTCTTTTCAATGAGATCCTTGATAACGGTGAGATCTGTTTCGGCCAGCAGCAAAAGATTCTTTGTCGGCTTCACCGACAGTCGGTCGGACCGGAGTTTTATCTGGGCAACCGATTCTTCTCCACTAATATACAAGACAACGAGATTCCCAAGCGAAGCCGCCATTTGCATCATCAGTGTTGATTTGCCGATTCCTGGATCGCCACCCACCAGCACCACAGAACCTGGCACCACACCCCCGCCTAGCACCCTGTCAAATTCAGGAATTCGCGTCGGAATACGGGGTTCTTCAGCGATTTCCACCTCGGACAAAGGAACCGGTCTGACATTGCTCTTTATGGAAGGAGGAGCGTGCGAGGGTTTATTTCCGGTGAGTTCCTCAACAAATGTGTTCCATTCGCTACAATTCGGGCAGCGACCCACCCAACGGGGAGACTCATACGCACACGATTGACAGATGTATTTTGTGTGAAGCTTGCTCATGGGGATCAATATAGCGAGGGTGCGTGAGAGATTCAAACAACCTTCTGCTTGATTTTCAAGCCCCTTCTCGGTACGATTTATCTACATAGTTTGGAGCTACCTGCATATGAAGCGATTCTTTTTCGTCATGACCGTTGTGTTGTTTCTGCATCCTGAAGTTGTTTATACACAACCCTGGATCGAGAGTTTGCCTGAAAAAGGTCGATCGAATTTCTATGATATCCAACGTTCCTTCAATCAATATTGGATGGGCAAAGACACCAAACAGAAAGGAAAGGGCTGGAAACAATTCAAGCGCTGGGAGTGGTTCTGGGAACAACGCGTCCATCCATCGGGTGAGTTCCCCAATCCTATGCAGTTGTACATGGAATCACGAAAGATTGCAACAACGCGCGGAATGTCCCCCGGCTTGACAGGAGGTAATTGGACGGAGATGGGTCCATCACAAGCGGCGGGCGGATATGCCGGACTGGGCCGCTTGAATTGTGTTCGTGTTGATCCAAACAACGCAAGTATTCTCTGGGTCGGCTCCGCGGGTGGCGGGTTATGGAAATCCACCAACAGCGGATCTACTTGGTCGACAACAACGGATGAACTCCCGAGTATCGGTGTAACAGATGTCGTTATTGATCCCACGAACACCAACATTATGTACATCGCCACCGGCGATGGCGATGCTTCGGACACCTACAGTGTCGGGGTGATGAAATCCACGAACGGCGGCGCAACCTGGAATACCACGGGATTGAATTGGACGACTTCTCAAAACCGTACGATCAACCGGTTGCACATGCATCCGACAAATACAAGCATCATTCTTGCGGCGGGAAGCAACGGTATTCACAAGACAACCAATGGCGGCACCAGTTGGATACAAACGACCTCCGTAAGCTGCAAAGACATGGAATTCAAACCCGGTGACCCGACACTCATGTACGCATCCCGGTCAAACGGACAGATCTATCGGTCAACAAACACCGGTGATAGCTGGACACAGGTCACCGCCGGTCTGCCGACAAGTGGAGCCGGAAGAGTAGCACTTGGAGTTACTCCGGCAAACTCATCGTATGTGTACGCGCTCTATGCAAGCTCGTCAGGTTCGGGGTTCCTCGGCCTCTATCGCTCAACGGATAGTGGAGTTTCATGGACGCTGATGTCCAATTCACCGAACACGCTTGGATGGGAGACTGACGGCAGTGATACCGGTGGACAGGGATGGTACGATCTCGCGCTGGCTGTGTCTCCAACGAACGCCGATCATATTTTCACCGGCGGTGTCAACAATTGGAAATCAACCAATGGCGGGACGACATGGTCCATCATATCAATGTGGTATAGCGGTGCAGGACCGCCCGCAGTTCATGCGGATCAACACGACCTCTGGTTTGTCCCCGGAACGAATATCCTCTATGCGGGAAATGACGGCGGGATCTACAGAACGACCAACAGCGGGTCAACATGGACGTGGCTTGGTAATGGATTGAAGATAACGCAGTTCTACAAGCTTGGTGTATCGCAAACAAATCCCACGGTGGTGATTGCCGGCGCTCAGGACAATGGCACCAAAGCCGTAACCTCCGGTGTTTGGGATGATGTTCTCGGAGGCGATGGGATGGAGTGCATCGTTGATTACACCAACGCGAATATCATGTACGGCTCACTCTATTATGGAGACCTATATCGTTCGGTAAATGGGGGATCGTCCTTTTCTTACATCAGCGGCGGAATCACCGAGTCTGGCGCCTGGGTAACTCCGTACGTCTTGCACCCGACAGTCCCCGCAACCATATTCGCCGGTTATACCAATGTTTGGAAGAGCACAAACTCCGGAAGCACGTGGACAAACATCAGCAGTTTTGGAAGCGGAACATTGGACAACATCGCTGTTGCCCCCTCCAATCCGAACAT
>CAZIHJ010000060.1:13172-14826 GCA_964538485.1 uncultured Chitinophagales bacterium
AATGTCCCGGCAAACACCATCGTCTATGAAAACGGATCGGCGGACAGAATTTATGTTGGAACAGATATCGGTGTGTATTATCGCGACAGCGGCTCATCAGACTGGCAGGATCTCAACACCGGTCTGCCGAATGTTGTCGTGAGTGAGCTTGAGATTCAATACAGCGCTGGCAAGATTCGCGCAGCAACGTACGGACGTGGAATTTGGGAATCCCCGCTTCCGAGTGCCGGTGTTGCCGTACTCGCGTCAACACCGGACTCAATTTCTGTTACTCTCGCTCCAGGCGACAGCACAACGCAAACACTCACCATAACAAACAATGGCACGATCCCCCTCACGTGGAATATCCTTACAGGAATCCCTTCCGGGCTGCAACAGGTCCAAACATCGATCCAATCCCTGAAGGGACAGGATGATAAAGGCACGGGGACCAGTGTGACCGAGGCAAGCGGCGGGCCTGACACTTTTGGCTATCGCTGGATTGACAGCGACGAACCCGGCGGCCCCACGCATGCATGGGTGGACATCAGCAGCATTGGTACGCCTGTCTCACCCGGTCAGTGGATTCCCTCCGGCACATTTGCAGCGACTGACGATGGGTTCTTTCCACTGGTGCTTCCGTTTGCTTTCAGTTTCTATGGAACCAACTATGACAGTTTGTTCATCAGCACGAATGGTAATCTCCGTCTTACGAGACCCGGCGCAGTGGATCACACCAACGCAACAATCCCGTCGAACGATGGCGTGAACACGCTCATCGCACCGTTCTGGGATGATTTGAATCTGTCAACAAGCGGCGCCGTTCATTATTATCACGATGCTGCCAACGCCCGTTTTATTGTCCAATACACCAACGTGCCGCCATATTCCGGCATTGGCACATTCACTTTCGAAGTCATACTCCACCAGAATGGAAATATTTTATTCCAGTATTCTTCGATGACCGGTGCCGTCTTATCATCAACAGTTGGAATTGAGAATGCCGGCGGCAGTGATGGTCTTCAGGTGGTGTTCAATAGCATGTATGTGCACAATGGACTTTCGGTATTATTCCCGAACCCTGCCTGGCTGGGCTACACACCGACGAGCGGAACGATCCCGCCTTCCAATGCTCAGAATGTGTCTATCACACTGAGGGCAACCGAACCCGGAGGCAGCACACAACTGGCCGACATTCTTCTCTACAGCAACGATGCATTCGCCAATCCGAAGGTGATACCTGTGTCGCTCCATGTTTCAACCATCACACAGACATTAAGCATCCCGATGGTTGAGGAATGGAACATGGTGTCGGTTCCATTAACTCTTATGAACTACCTGACGACATCCGTTTTCCCGGGCGCCAGCTCCCAGGCATTCAAATACGAAGCCGGGTATCAATCGCAGGATACATTGCGCAACACACTCGGATACTGGCTAAAGTATCCTTCAGCGCAAAACATACAGATTACGGGCGAGCCCATTGGACAGGATACGTTCAACGTTACAACCGACTGGAACTTGATCGGCTCAATCACAGAATCCATTCCGGTTGCGGCAGTGATTGCCGTCGGCGCTTCACGCCAGTCTCCATTTTATCATTTCTCCGGAACAGGGTATGCGGTGGCAGATACACTCCATCCGGGCCGGGGGTATTGGGTGAAAATGAGTGGAA
>CAZIHJ010000060.1:14926-19025 GCA_964538485.1 uncultured Chitinophagales bacterium
GCGGTGGCAGATACACTCCATCCGGGCCGGGGGTATTGGGTGAAAATGAGTGGAAACGGACAACTCATACTTGACACAAATTCACCCTGGCTGAAAACGTTGGAGGCAAAGAAAAAATAGTTTCGCCGCAGTGTTCCCGGGAGTGTAACCCGTCCGGTGTGGTGAACGTACTACGCCGAAGCAGGAAATGGTCTTCCCGCTTGTCGGAAACTGTAAGCGTCACGAATTCCCGTCCTTATAAAAGTCAATCACGAGGTATGTATGAAGAAGCAAACCATCGCTGCCACTCTTTTGCTTGTTGTCATTATGTGTTTCCCGATGGTGGTTCTTGCCCAACCCTGGATGCAGGATATTTCCCCTAACGGCGAACAGAATTTCTACGACATCCAACGGGCCTTCAACCAATATTGGGAGGGAAAAAACACCAAAGAGAAAGGAAAGGGCTGGAAGCAATTCAAGCGTTGGGAATGGTTCTGGGAACAGCGCGTTTATCCAAGTGGTCGGTTCCCTGATGCTATGCATCTCTTCAATGAGACGCAGAAGGTGCGGGCATCGCGCGGCGTCCGGACTGATGGGAGTGGTGGAAACTGGACAAGTATGGGACCGTCAACGGCGGCGGGGGGCTACTCCGGTATTGGCAGACTAAACTGCGTGCGTGTTCATCCTCTTGATCCGAATACCATTCTCGTAGGGTCAGCCGGTGGTGGTCTTTGGGTATCATCGGATAACGGCGCGTCCTGGTCAACAACAACCGACAAACTCCCGAGCATCGGTGTTACTGACGTCCTCATCGATCCCGCCAACCCGAATCTCATCTACATTGCAACCGGTGACGGCGACGGTGGCGATACATACAGTATCGGTGTCATGAAATCTTCCGATGCCGGTGCAACATGGAATACCACTGGACTCATCTGGGCAACATCGCAGACACGGCGCCTCAGCCGGTTATTGATGCATCCGACCAACTCGAGTATCTTATTCGCTGCAGGAAATGGAATCCACCGCACCACCGATGCCGGAACTACGTGGACTCAGGTCAACGGTTCCACCTTCAGAGATTTGGAATTCAAGCCCGGCAACCCCAATGTATTGTACGCCTCCGGAAACAACAGCCAGGTGTATCGCTCGACCAACGGTGGCGACACATGGTCCCAGATTAACACCGGCATGTCCGGGAGCGGAGGTCGCACATCACTCGGCGTTTCTCCGGCAAACCCGGAATATCTCTATGCACTCGTTGCAAATCCTTCCAACAACGGCTTCCTGGGATTCTATCGCACAACCAATGGCGGAGATTCATGGACCATACGCGCAAACTCACCGAATCTGCTCGGGTGGGAGATGGATGGATCGGACGCCGGTGGACAAGGATGGTATGACCTGGCGATTGCAGTATCGCAAACAGATGCCAATGAGGTGTACATCGGTGGTGTGAACAATTGGAAGTCCACTGACGGAGGCGCTTCGTGGAACATCATCTCCATGTGGTACGGAACCGGGGTTGTCGCTGAAGTTCATGCAGACCAGCATGACCTCTGGTTCGAGCCCGGAACGAACACGTTGTACGTTGCCAATGATGGAGGAGTGTATCGTTCTGCAGATGGCGGCTCCGGCTGGGAGTGGCTTGGTGCCGGATTGACAATTACACAGTTCTACCGGCTGGGACTTTCGGCGACCAATCCGGATATCCTCATCGGAGGGACTCAGGACAACGGCTCCAAGAGCGTTAACGCGGGAACGTGGAGCGATGTCCTCGGGGGTGATGGCATGGAATGCCTGATTGATTACTCAAACGAGAATATCATGTATGGTTCTCTCTACTATGGAGACATCCGGCGTTCCATGAATGGCGGGGGTTCATTCGTCTCGGTAACAAATGGCATTACTGAAAGCGGTGCCTGGGTGACTCCGTTTGTTATTGATCCTTTTGACCCCAACACGCTCTATGCAGGATTCAACAACGTCTGGAAGACCACCAACCGTGGAGATTCCTGGGAACAGATCAGCCAGGTTGGTGGTGGTACGCTCGGCTTCGTTGAAGTTGCTCCGTCTGATCCCAACGTGATCTACGCCGGCCGGTCATCCGGCCTCTTTAGAACAACAGACGGTGGCGCAACCAACTGGACCCAGCTTCCACTGCCACCGGGAACGGGCTCGATCACCTATCTTGCAATCCATCCGGCGAACCCGAATCTCATCTGGGTCACGAGGAGCGGCTATTCCGCCGGAAACAAAGTCTATCGCTCGGAGAACGGTGGGGCAACATGGACAAATATCTCGGGGGCGTTACCGAACGTTCCCGTCAACTGCATTACGTTCCAGAACAATTCACCAGAACGTTTGTACGTTGGAACGGATATCGGCGTGTACTACCGCGACCTGCTGACGAGCGATTGGCAGGATTTCAACACCGCCTTGCCAAATGTCAGAGTCACTGAATTGGAAATCCAGTACTTCGTTGGAAAGATCCGTGCGGCGACATACGGCCGCGGGATATGGGAATCCGCCCTTGTGCCCGATCAGGGCATCGTGATTGGACCTGCGCCCGGTTCCATTGCGTTCGGTTCACGAGAAGTTGGTACCCCGGCAGATACCATGACGCTCACACTCACCTGTTATGGAGACGATACACTCGTGGTTTCCAATATTACGGAAACGAGTATTGCATTTGACCTGGTCAATATGCCAACGCTTCCCATCAATATTGCTCCATTACAATCTGTTGATATCAACATTCGGTTCAATCCGCAAGAACATGGTGCAGTGCAGGATTCGATTGTTATTATCAACAATGCGGTAAATGGACCCGCGACGAAAATTCCGGTCAGCGGGAAAGGCGTGGTAATTGGAAGAGCAACGCCGGGTGTGTTGTATGCCAGCTCAGGCAATCCCAACGGGCGGTTGTTCTCTCTTAACACAACAACCGGTGCAGCAACAGCTATTGGTTCGCTTGGCATCACAGAATTGCAAGGCCTCAGCATCCGCCCATCGACACAGGAGCTGTACGGTATTGCCCCTGCAACTTCCGGCGCGACGCTATACCGCGTCAGCCCGGCGTACGGTGACGCACTTCCCGCACTACCCATTCCGTTGACTGCAACACGTGCAATTGCTTTTTCAGCGGGCGACACTCTGTATGCCGCCACAACTACGGGTCGGCTCTACCGGATCGACCTTGCCACGGGAGATACTACGTTCGTCGGTCTTGCGCCGGGTATTTCCTATGCGGGCCTGTCATTCGATCCGCTTGCCGGACAACTCTGGGCTTCGGTGCGGCAACTTATCGTCGCTCGTGATCGCATTTACACTGTCAGCACAATTGACGGTGATACAACATTGGTGGGAAGTACCGGCGACGGACAGATCACGCCGTCCATCACATTTGACCCGCTCGGTACGTTGTATGGATTGAAGGGCTCCAACACGCAGACCAACAACCTGATCAGCATCAACACCACAACGGGTGCCGGCACGGTGATTGGTTCAGCCGGCATGTCCGGACTCCTTGCCATTGCCATGCGACTGGATTCACTCACGACCTCTGTCGGTGACGATGGGAGCAACCGGATACCGGAGCAGTTCATCCTTGCGCAAAATCATCCCAACCCGTTCAATCCGGCAACAATGATCAATTATCAATTAGCAACAAGCAATTGGATGACACTCAAGGTCTACGACGTGCTTGGCCGGGAGGTAATGACGCTTGTCGACGGAGAAGTGGAGGCCGGTTCGCACTCGGTACAAATGGACGGCAGCGGTTTATCGAGCGGCATATATTTCTATACGATGAGGGCGGGTGAGTTTGTGAGTACGAGGAAGTTGTTGTTACTCAAGTAATCCCCTCTTTCGGATTTCACACGCCCGTTGGTCGCAAGACCGCGGGCGTTTCTATTTCTGCCGACGTGTTGACTTGACTCTACATTGGTTCGTTGTATATTACTCGCTGTCCGTTTAGCGGACTTCTTCCATTGAAAACCCTGCCAACCATACTGGTTGCTATTCTCCTTGCGCTTGTGATGAGTGCTCATGTGCCGCATTCCCTCACTACTCCAATACTCCATCCCCGCGTTCAATCCGAGCTTGACGCTCTGGTGCG
>CAZIHJ010000061.1:0-18118 GCA_964538485.1 uncultured Chitinophagales bacterium
GGCCCGGGAAGAAGAGCACGAGTTCACTGCGCGCCGAGAATATGTCAAGAGGAAAGAGTCGGGTTCTAAAAGGCGAGGACTGCAATTCCGGAGCGTATTGACTTGCGCTGGCCAATCTGATCGAATCGCCCGGCTGCGAAAGAACTCCATACGCATAGTCCATGGTGATGCCGGCTTCATGGAGCGTCAGAGCAAGAAGAGAATCAAGGAGCTCCGGTTTGATGCGGCGTTCAATAGGCTCTCTTTCCGCTAGAGCAAGCTTGTCCAATACAATGCTCACCATCTGCCGGCGGTCGGCATCGGTGGCATTGGGATGAATAACATTGGTGAACTTGCCATTCTCCACCTGCATCACAAACGATGCACTGTCAGTTGAATAACGATAGAAATACGCGCCGTCCCCAAATTTTGATGAGTCGAGTGTCGCCTCGTATTCACCACTCCATTTGAACGTATCGACAATGACGGTATCCTCACGCCCAATCATGTCATACGCGCTGATCCTGACATGCTGTGGGGAACTAACCGTGTATGAAAGACGGTTGCCCGTTACTTTAAGCGGCGCCGCGCGCATACGATGCTTCGTGAATGAAACCGCAAGGCTGTCGTTCTTCACGACATTTTCCTCGTGAAGTTCCATCACACCACGGGATGCCGAATCCGGGATACGCACAGCAAGTCCCACCATTTTGGAAACAGTCTCACCGGTTTCCAGACTTGCTGCAACTGACGACAGTACATTGGTGACAGTGCGTTGGAATGCCTCCTCCTTTTGTTGAATGGCGTTTCGCAACAACTGGACTTGCACAAGAACAAGTCCGACAACAGCGACCGCGCTGAGAGCAATGACGATTGCAATGATTTTCTTTTGTCTGTGCATGGAACAATGTACGACATGGCGGGGACTTTTTCTTCCTTCTTCACATCTCTTAACACTCTCTAACACAGATTAACTATGAATGCCGCAACCCTTCAGCTATCTTGTCGTTCATGCAACAGCAATCACTTCACGTTCACATGGAGACATGTATGAAATCCCATTTCGCCCTGCTGGTAACAATCCTCGCTCTCATTGCAGCCGTCATCAATTCCTACTCACAGGTTCGGATTATCCGCGGCGACTCTGCGGGGACAATGATGCAACACGTAGTGGAAATGTTCCAGTTGCGAGAGCTGGGTGCGATCATTTCTTCGGACAAGGATCATCTTCGGGTCGATCACATCATGCCCGGTGACAAGCGCCCGAAAGGTTACGCCGATGTCGACTTGAAAGAGGGGGACATTATTCTGATGGCGAACGCGAAGAAAGTAAAAGATGTCGCCGCACTGAAAGAATTGTATGAGGGAACGAAAGTCGGAGAGATGTTCAAGATGGGAATCAAACGGGATGAAGCAATGCTGCTTGTCTCGTTCACCATAGCCGACCCGAAGGACCTTCCGAAGATGGCAATGCGAATGATCACTACCGGAGATGGTGGTGATGTCGAGGCCCTTCCGGCGCTCGGACTCATCATCACTATGAAGGGAAAAGCAGTTGAGGTTCTCGATATTCTACCTGATGGAGCCGCTCCAAAAGCGGGGGCGATGAAGGGAGATATTGTCCTCGAACTCAACGGGAAGAAAACGGCTACGGTGAAAGCATTTGTTGACACGTACGATTCCTTGCCCGTTGATAGCAAGGTCACTCTGAAACTCGATCGCGCTGGAAAGCAGATGACGTTCTCGTTCAATAAGCCTGTGCCTGGCGGCAGAGTGATGAAGAAAGAAATAAAGTGAATCGACGTATGACTGCCATTCGCCTGTCTTTCCTTTCTTTGTTGACAATGCTGTGTATCTCAACAATCCTTGCACAGGTGAACTATAACCAGCGCGATGACAAATACCGGCTTCTCGGTTTGAAACGGGCAAAGGAGGCGTATGAAGCTGCACAGAAAGAGCATGATCGCTACCGCGAGCTCCATTCAAAAGGCTTGATCTCACAGGCCGAGCTGGACCGGCAAAGGAGCATGTTTGCTGATGCCGAGGTGAATTACCAGCAATCACTGCTTGCGGTTCTCTTCGAGGCACAGTACGTGTCGGTTGCACGGGCGGTGAAATACAACTCGAAGGATGGCGGCAAACATGTACGGCTGCGCCTGGCGAATACCTCGGGTGGCGGTGCGGAGTTTCAGAAAGTCCTGGGCATTGACGACGCTCTCTTCCGCACACTCCAGCCGGAGATTATCAACAATGTCTATGTTTCCATTCTTAATGATCAGGGCGCGATCATCAGTCAACCGTATGAGGCAAAAGTGGACGAGCTGAAATATGGCCAGCCCGCGGAGTTGGACTTTACATTGTTACAAGACCTTGATGCCATCACGGTCAACCTGATCTACGGCAACGGCGCACAACGCAGCATGAAGATTTTTCTCCAAAAGGACGCCTCGGTTAACAGGGTGGTCGTTCAATCAGAGCAATTCTCACAGGAAGTTGACCTCGGCAAATCCGCTTCGTTCGACCTTACCCTGGAATTATTCAGCGGCGTGAACAATACATTCGGTCTTGAAGTGGTGAACCTTCCAAAACAGATTAACAGGTTCTTCAAAGATCCCTCGGGGCAGGCACGCCTGAGCCAGTTCAAGTTCACCGAAAGCACAAATACACGCAAAGCCGCACTTGAGATTTCACTTCCGGACAGGCCCACGGATGAAGTCGCTATGGATCGACCGATTCAATTCTATGTGCTTGTTATTCCACGGGACAAGGCGGCTGAGATCACCGCATTGCATACAAGGAACTGGTCGCAGGCGGAAATCGAGAAACTCAACGTCGGGTTTGTGAAACTCGAACTTGTGCCGAAGGGAAGGGGTGAACTGCTTGTGCGCGCACCGCAGCTATTCCATTCCATTTATGAGGATGGTACAGCAGAAATGGTGATCGATCTTGTAAACGAAGGATCACGTCGTCTTGATAATATTGAAGTGAGGGTTGACCAACCGCTCCATTGGTCCAAAACCATTGATCCGGTTACCATTTCATCTCTGGGTATCGGTGAGGAGAAGCAGGTGAAGGTGACCTTTACTCCCCCACCCGGCGTCAGCGTGGGAAGATATGAAATGCGTGTGCGCACTTCCGCCCTCTCGGACAATCAGCCGGTGAATGGTGAGGATAAGAGTGTGACTGTGGAAATCCAGGCTGGCGCGAATGTACTGGGGACAGTCATGATAGTACTGCTGATCGTCGGTCTGGTGGGTGGGATTGTTGTCTACGGGATGAAACTGGCGAAGAGATAGATCAGAACGTGCTTGAATAACAGGAGAATGTTATGGAACCAATATTCGAAGCAGTGAACCTGACAAAGCAATACGAAGACGGCGTGTTGGCGCTTGACCACGTGTCATTCGCCATCGCACCGGGACATATCTATGCGATGCTTGGTGGGAACGGAGCGGGAAAGACAACCACGATCAACCTTTTCCTCAATTTTATCGATCCGACTGAAGGCGAGGCGAGGATTAACGGTATTGTCACGCATCTGGAGCCACTCAAGGCAAAAGCCAGCGTGGCTTTTGTTTCGGAAAATGTAATGCTGTATCCCAACTTCACCGCCCTCCAGAACCTCGACTACTTCACGCGACTCGCGGGGAAACACCGGCACTCGAAAGACGAATATCGTGAGGTCTTGTTGCGTGTCGGGTTGCAGGAAGAGGCGCATAACAAGCGACTCAAAGAGTTCTCAAAGGGAATGCGACAGAAGTGTGGCATTGCCATTGCGATTCTGAAGGATGCTCCCGCGATACTGCTGGATGAACCAACATCCGGACTGGACCCGCAGGCCGGGTTTGAATTCATCAAGTTACTTGCATCGCTGCGCGACCAGGGCAAGTCCATCCTCATGTCCACACACGACATCTTCCGCGCGAAGGAAATCGCCGACACGATTGGCATCATGAACAAAGGCAGACTTGTCATGCAGCAATCTGCAGGTGAGCTCGCAGGCAAGGATATGGAGGAGCTGTACATGAAATACATCGCTGGCCATCTCCACAACGCTGCCTGATTTTTCACCGGAGGACATTATGCTCAAGTTGCTGATCGAAAAAGAAATCCGTGACATTGTCGGATCAACAAGATTCTCCATCACCTTCGGTGTCTGTTCGCTCTTGATTGTCCTGGCGTTTTACGTTGGCGGAAGGAGTTACCAGATAAATCTCGCACAATACGAAGCAGCAAAAGCCGAGAACATGCGAAAGCTGGAAGGCATTACGGATTGGATGATGGTGCGTGATTTCCGGATATTTCTTCCCCCACAACCACTCTCCACTCTGGTGAATGGAATTTCCAACGACATCGGTCGGACAACAGAAGTATCAGGCCGTGGCGAACTCGCAACGCATGACAGTCGTTATAGCGAGGACCCGCTCTTTGCCGTGTTTCGCTTCCTTGATCTCGAATTCATTTTCATGGTGGTTCTCTCCCTCTTTGCGATTGTGTTCGGCTACGATGCCATCAATGGGGAAAAGGAACGGGGAACACTCCGTCTCACGTTTGCCAACGCGATGCCGCGGGCAACGTACATTCTCGGGAAACTTGGTGGCACACTGTTCGCTCTGGCCCTTCCACTCCTTCTCCCCATGCTCATTGGCGCTTCGCTGTTCCCCATCCTGGGTATTGCACTTTCAGTCGATGAATGGGGAAGAATAGCACTGGTCGTCCTGACGGGACTTTTGTACTTTGGCGTTTTTCTTACACTTTCGGTATTCGTTTCGTCCATTACGCATCGATCGGCTCACTCGTTTCTCCTCCTGCTGGTGATATGGATTTTTTCGGTGTTGATCGTTCCTCGAAGCGCCGTCTTATTGGCAGGCAGGGCAGTGGAAGTGCCATCGGTGGATGAAATTGCTTCCAAGAAATCCCGGCTCAATGCACAGCTCTGGCAGGAAGATCGGGCGAAGATGTCCGGCTTCAAACCGGAAAATACCGGAGACCCGGAACAGATGATGACATCATTTAACAAGTTCATGCAGGCACTTGCCGATGAGAGGGACAAGAAAATGTCCGAGCTTGCCGCGAGACTGAACGAAGAGCGGGCGAACCGGGAGAATGTCCAGCGTCGAGTCGCGTTCGGACTGGCACGGGTTTCACCCGCCGCCTCGTTGTCCCTTTCCGTTTCGGCGCTTGCAGGTTCTTCACTTACACTCAAGGAACATTACAAACAGGCCGTCACTGCCTACCAGAAGGAATACGCAAGGTTCATGCTCGAGAAAACAGGAATGAATCCGGGCAGCAACGTTATCATGTGGCGCACGGTGGAGGATGGTGGTGAAAAGCCAAAGGCCATCGACCTGAAGGAACTTCCAGCATTCGCATATACACCCCTCCAGCTTGCCGGAGTGCTGCCTGAAACTCTTCTTGATATGGGTTTGCTTATCCTCTGGAATCTCATTTTTCTTGCGGCCGCATTCGCCGCTTTTCTCGGTTACGATCTCAGATAAGGCAAAAAACAATGATCATCACAATTTTTGAAAAGGAGTTGAGGGGAATCCTCCTCAGCCCGAAGTTCACAGCGACATTTGGCGTCTGCTCGCTGCTCATCCTGCTAAGCGTGTTTGTCGGCATCAAGGAGTACAACGCATATTCCCGACAGTACGAAGCAGCCATGCGGCTCACGGATCAAGAAATGCGTGAAGAGACGTCGATTGGCAATCTCCGCAATCGGCAATATCGGCCCCCCGACCCGATGCAGGTCTTTGTCTCCGGCGTACACAATGACGTCGGCAGACTTACGCGTGTCCACGAACTCCAGCCGATAAAGCTGACCAACAGCGTGTACGCGGATGAGCCGATCTACGCTGTGTTCCGGTTTGTGGACTTCGCGTTTATCGTGCAGGTAATCCTCTCGTTGTTTGCAATTTTGTTCACCTACGATGCCATAGCTGGTGAACGCGAGAACGGGACTCTCCAACTGACATTCGCCAATGGTATCCCGCGGGTCAAGTACCTTCTGGGAAAAATCGCCGGGCTTTGGACAGGGCTTGCCATATCGATCATCATCCCGATTCTTTTGGGGATCTTCCTCGTACTGCTCTTCAACATTCCGTTGACGCCAACACACTGGACCCGCGTTGGCCTGCTCATTGGCGTGTCCCTCCTCTATTTTACGTTCTTCGTTGTTTTTGGAGTAATGGTCTCCGCCACAATCAAGCGAACGAACGTGGCCTTTCTCGTCGCGCTCGTCGCCTGGGTAGCATTCATCCTCATTATTCCCCGTGCCGGAGTGATGGCCGCGGCACAGGTGGTACATGTCCCGTCAATCGCCGAAGTTGAAGCACAACGCGACGCGTTCGCCCGTGATCGCTGGGCGAAGCATTGGGATGCAATGGAAGACCGATGGAAGGCCCGGAATCAACCAACGGAAGGGATGAATGAGGATGACCGCGGAGCATATCGTGACGAGCATATGTGGGAATGGATGGAGGAGGACGAGAAGGCGCGCAAACAGGTGCAACGCGATATCGACGGGTTTGGAGAAATGTTGAATGAGGATGTGAGGAACCGCAAGCTCGCGCAGGAACGCCTGGCATATTCGTTATCACGTGTATCGCCAGCCTCTGCTTTTCAACTCGCAGCAATGACTCTTGCGGGTACGGATATCAGCATGAAGACACGGTTCGAAGACGCGTTGCGGCGGTATCGCGGTTCCTACCTTGAGTTCGTCGAGAAGAAGCAAAAGGAATCCGGCGGCGGGGGCGGCATCCGGATTACCATGGATAGTGATCGGGGGTTTTCATTTCAGGCACCGCGGGAGGCCGGTACCATTGACTTGAGCGAACTCCCACGACTCCAGTACTCTACACCGACATTGGCTGAAAGCACCGTCGCGACAATCGCTGACCTTGGCATCCTGATCCTCTTCACCGTCCTCTCGATGGGTGTTGCCTTTGCCGGCTTCTTGAGAACTGATCTTAGATGAAAGTCCGCGCGATCGGCCTCCTTCCCTCCAACTTCAACCAAATGGAAGTGCCCGGCTCGGCCTCCGGATCCACCATCTAAACCCGAAAGCCGAATTGCCACAAGTGGCAATACCGGGCACATCACAAGGAAAACATAACCAGTATGTAGGTCCCTTGTGGCTACGGATTCCCTGCGCACATTGTTTCAACAATTCTTTTCCAGTTGCATCTCGCCGGTTGATTTCCCTACATTGCAGACACTTGTGAAATAAGGGAAACTGTATTGAATACGCGACAGCTCGGAACGTCCGGACCGCTGATTACCGAGATCGGGTTCGGTGCGTGGGCCATCGGTGGTGCCTGGGAGTTCGGCTGGGGCGCTGCCGACGACAATGAGTCTATCATGGCCATCCACAAAGCTCTGGAAGTCGGCATCAATTGGATTGATACCGCTGCAGTCTACGGACTCGGACACTCGGAAGAAGTCGTTGGCAAGGCATTGAAAGATCGGCGAGAGAACGTGTTCGTCGCAACAAAGTGCAGTCAGGTGTGGGATGCACAAGGAAACGTGAAGACCTTTGCCGGGGCACAGAGTGTTAGACATGAGATCGAACAGAGTCTTGCGCGACTTCAAACAGACTATATCGATCTGTATCAAATACACTGGCCCGACCACGGCACGCCGGTTGAAGAAACGTGGCAGGAAATGGTGCGTTTGAAACAAGAGGGTAAGGCGCGCTACATAGGTGTGTGCAATTTCGGGGTGGATTTATTGGAACGATGTGAAGCGATTGCACACGTGAACTCCTGTCAGCCGATTTATAATCTGCTGGAGCGGGATATCGAGCGTGAGATTCTCCCCTATTGCCAATCCCGTGGCATTGGTGTCGTGGCCTACAGTCCAATGCAATCAGGCCTCCTGACCGGTTCCTTTGATATGAAGAAACTGGCCGCAGATGATTGGCGCGTCGTTCATAGTGAGAAATTCCGCGAACCCAAGTACTCTCGTGGACAGAAGTTGGTAGAATTCCTCCGTCCGTTCGCCTCGAAGTACGGAAAAACCGTCGGCCAGTTTGCCGTCGCCTGGGTATTGATGAACGATGGCATAACGTCTGCCATTGTCGGCGCGCGGAGAGCTGAACAAGTGTTACAGAACATCGCCGGAACAGGATGGCAAATCGAACAGACAGATATGGCTGCTATTGAGGAGTTCCTTTCACTACATCCATTGAGCACCTGAGTTTCCTGGATCACCCATTCACCATTCTTTCAATTCATACTGAGTGTTCCCTATGCGTCCGTATCTTATCTACGCTATGATCGCCGGCATCTGTTGGGGTGTTGGTGGTTACTATGAAAAAGCAGGCCTCCGCGAGCTTGGTCTTCCCCCAATTGCGGGGATCACGGTGCGTACCGCTGTTGCCCTTGTCATCCTCGGACTGCTCTCAATTCCAGCATGGAATTCCCTCACCGATAGCGCCAATGTTCCCGCCTGGTTGATGATCATCGTTGGCGGGGGAATCGTTGCCGGAAGTCTCGGAATGTGGAGCTTCTATTCCTCGCTGGCAACGTCCGAGAATCTGGGAGTTACCCTCGCAATAGCGTTTTCATTCTCACCAATCGCCGGAACCTTGATGGGGCTGGTCAAAGGCAATCAGCCGATGGATATGAAAATGGGACTGGGATTGGTCGCAATAACAATCGGGATTCTGCTCCTGCAGCTTTCCCACAAACCACAATCGTAACCTGCAGAGGAACCCGTGACAAGGGGGGAACAACTTCCGTATCTCCTGAAACTTCTGGATGACGACTCACCGGTCGTCCGGGAAAACGTCTTCCGGGAACTTGATGGCTTTGGAACCGGCCTGGAGGAAGAGATATCGCTCCTTCACTACGAAACAACTCCGGAACAACACACACTTCTTGATCCACTTTTTGCACGAAACCGTGCAACTATCCTCACCACCTCCTGGCCGGAATGGTTCGATGTCGAAGACGACAAGCTGCAATTGGAATTCGCAATGCGCCTGCTTGCGGAGTATCAACTCGGACCTCGGTTTACGGGAATTCTCACGCATCGACTCGACGCGCTTGCCGAAGAGTGTCGTGCCGCCGGAGCAACAGGCGATGCACTCGCTCTCTCCCGTTTTCTGTTCAAGGAAATGGGATTGCGCGGCGTATCGGAAAGTTCGTACTACAGTCCGCTAAACAGTAATCTGATTGTTGTATTGGACGAAAAGAAGGGAATCCCGCTGAGTCTTTCCTGCATTTATCTGCTGGTTGCAGACCGGGTTGGCCTGGTGGTGGAGGGATGCAACTTCCCGGGACATTTCCTGACAATAGCGATCCAGCCAGAACGTCGCCGGGTGGTCGATTGTTTCAACAGTGGACGAACACTTGAAGATTCTGATCTTGACACGATCAAGGCGTCGATCACCATGGAGGATATCCTGCGTCTTCAATGCGGAACGCCGGTGATCATCACTCGTGCCTTACGAAACCTGATTGCGGCTTACGAGCATTCCGGCGACGATCAGACATCGGAACTGATGGCCGGCCTTCTACAACTCACAGAAAGCGCGCTACACTTGGGATAATTTGTGCAGCGCTCAATGTCCCCTTCCACCATACTGCTGTAAATGGTGCTGTCCGCGAGGCGTGCCCTTGACCAATACAACTCCCTTGCGGTGTGTATTCCCTGCACTTTCCTTTGAGGACCGTTTTGGGACAATCAAAGGGTCGCCAATACTGCGAACAGCGGTCGGTGCCTCAAGCATTTTCAACTCGCCCCGCATGAGCATATCCAGCGCATCGCGCGCCTCAACTGTTTTTGAACTGGCGGTCATGATGGTGCAGGAAGCGAAAGCATCGAATGATTGCGTACCGATATCGTGGACAATAACGACTGAGACGCCTTGCTCGTCGGCGGCCCGTACAATGTGTTGATGACCTCCAGGAAGGAGATGTCGTATTGAGAGAACATCTGAAGTTTCAGAATCAACAATCAAGTACCATGCTGCCTTCCCGAATTGCCGGGCAACGTGAGCATCAAGACCAGGCCCATCGGTTCCTATGAGGATTTTCATTGGAGTGCTCCCTTTTGTTGAGGCATGAATGGGGTTCGTGGCTTGGACGAGTATGGTGACGTGGCGTAGTGAAGTTCGCAGGCGAACGGAGAGCGCGAGAAGTACATCAAACACTCCCACAAAATTCATGTGAGAATCCAACAACACATTGCTTCTTGCTGGCAATGTAAACTCTGCCACGCAAAGAGTCAAGTTATCTCGATGCCCTGAACCAAATGCGGATCGTCAGGGCATGCTGCGACACAAGAAGTGCCAATCGAGTTCAGATTGGCGGGCTTCTTGGGACATCGACATCACTTCATTGAGACATCCAGATTAATGCTACGAAGCACCTGGCCTTCACGTGTTCCGGCAAAGACTCTCCCCTCGGAACCGGCATTGAGGCATCGAATGCTTGATATCTGCTGTGTGGATTGTACTTTGGTCCAGCTCTTGCCTCCATTGGATGAGTGATATACGCCCATGGAAGTCCCTACGAGCAAGCCGCTGTTCCGAGTAAGCGCAAATACCCCTGCCCGCAAATCAGCAAGGCCCACGTTCACTTCCATCCATACATTCCCCCCATCGACTGAGCGAAGAACACCCCGTCCATTCGACGCAAGGAAGATGTGGCCGTCAGTGTTTACGGCAACGTCCAACACATCATTGCGTAACTTCCCGGAGTACACGCGATCCCATTCCCCCTTGCGCAACACAAACGCTCCGGTACCCGATGCAGCTGCAACAACCTCGCCAGATGGAGTAACTGCAAGACTGTTGATGAATATTCCTGCAAGCCCCACCGGAGTCCAGTGCTCTCCCATATCTTCGGATCGAAAGACACCACCCCGCGCTGTCCCGGCGTATATCGCCCCATCAGAACCAGTCGCAAACGATGTCACCTCGCGGTCGGAGAGTCCGCTATTCGCTTCCCACCAACTCGTGCCACCGTCCGCTGTGCGAAAAATCCCGCCACCAAATGTTCCGGCGAACACATCGCCAGTGTGGGTTCCGAGTAATGCAAGGACGTTGACATTCGTCAGCCCGTTGGAGGCTGGCTCCCACGACCCGGCCTGGTCCATTGACTTGAAGATTCCTTCTCCGAACACCCCGGAAAATAGCACTCCTTCTGTCGATGTTGCGAAGCATTGGATAATTCCTGGGGTTGGACCGTTGGCAGGCTGTAAAGCAACAATCTGGGCAGATGAGATCTGAAAGAGAATGACCACTCCGACAAGCACAACAAGAACGTTTTTCATAGCTCCTCCACGAGTGAGTATCAACAAATCATGACCGTGGACCAGAACCATTCTCTCCTGCCTGATTCAACGGAAGATCACAAGAAAAGTTACTACAGATTCAAGAACATTTTCGTGTGGTATCGAACCGTGGATCACTTTGTTATTTGACTACCGAAAACGGTCGGAGGTTGACAATGGAAAGCAAAAAAACGCCGTCCTTCAAATCAAGGCCGGCGTTCTCAACACATATCGCAGAATCTATGAGTTTACAGGAGCTTCTTTTTTGCTCTGATACGTACCGAATACGAAGTCCCACAATGGGGAACTCACTCCATAATTAAAATCATCGGTCTGGTAATGGTGACGCATGTGGTGTTGCTTCACCCACAGGCTCACACTCCCCTTCATGGCGAAATGGTGTGTGGCATAGTGGATCATATCATAGCACAGGTACCCAAGCAGAAACCCGGCAAAGAAGGGCGCCGTGAACGCATTGCCAAGGACCAGGACAAATACCCAGTAGAAAAGCATCGCCAGTGGGATGCTGACCGCAGGCGGCATAACCAAACGAAGCGAGTCGTTGGGGTAATCATGATGTATGCCGTGCATCAGGAAGTGGAGCCTCTTCCCCCAAACACTTTTGGGCTCGTAGTGAAACACAAACCGGTGCAACAAATATTCAGTCAGAGTCCAAAAGAAAATGCCCGCGATGAAAAAGAGTGAAATCTGAAACCCTGTAAGCAGGTTCCACACCGAGTAAATAAAATAGCCAATCGTTGGAAGATAGATGGCCAAAGGTATGGTCGGGTGAACGTGTGTGAATAGCTCAAGAAAATCACTCTCGAAGAGGCGTGCCGATTCATCTTTATTCGATACATAGTTCTTTGCCATGTGCTCCTCCCTTCTGTGCTTGTTTATTGATAAACTCGTCAAAAAATATACGAAATTTGATACGAATGAGCAACCAGCTCATTGTATTGACTCTGGGCTCATTCATGTGTTACTTATCCCCGCCGATGAACTTGGAAGCCGAAATCCTGCGGGAACACTCAAAACGACAGGCAACTCGAATTGCTGATTGGATCGGAACAGACAAAAAACGGTTTCGTCAGTTAATGGAATTGTTCTTAAATGGCGGATATCAGGTGACCCAACGGTCGGCATGGAGTATCGGGATTTGTGCAGAACGGCATCCCGCGCTCATTCGCCCTCACCTGAAACAAATGGTTAAGAAAATACAGCAACCGGACGTTCATGACGCAGCAAAACGGAATGTGGTGCGCATTCTCCAGCACATCGACATTCCCGGCGACTTGCTTGGCATCGTCGCGACAAGTTGCTTCAATTATGTGTCATCGCCAAACGAACCGATTGCCGTAAGAGCGTTTTCCATGACCGTCCTTGCAAACATAGCCATGCGTAAGCCCGGAATCAAAAATGAACTCAAGCTTGTCATTGAGCAACAACTCTCTTACGGAAGCATCGGATTGTGCGCACGGGCCCGGAAAGTACTGAAGACGTTGGAATAAGCTGGCTGACATCTGATCCCGAAAAATCAAAGCCCTACCCTCTTTTGAGGATAGGGCTTTGATAATATCTGCAGCGATCGTACTACTTCATCAAGACCATTTTCTTCATGGAAGAGAATGCTTCTGAAGCTCCACTCCCCTTCACCGTCAGCTGATAGAAATATACGCCACTGGACACAGTCAAGCCGGTGCGTGTGCGACCATTCCAAGTCGCTTCAAACCTGCCGGCTTCCTGTACCGCGTCAACGAGAGTTGCCACTTCCTGACCGAGGACGTTGAATACTTTCAATGTCACTTCAGAGGTACGCGGCAATGCGTACTGAATATTTGTTGTCGGATTAAAGGGATTCGGGTAGTTCTGTGCAAGCTCGTACGTTTCAGGGATGGTTGCCGCCGATGGATTTTCGTCCACATCGGTTACCACGCCGCCGGCTGCCGCAATCCACGCAAGGACACCGGAAAGTTGTCGAGCAAATCCACCATCGGGTTCTGCACCGCTGGGAATCATGTACCGTGGATCCTGAAACACCACAGCGGTATTGTAGTCCGCACCATCGTAACCGACGCCGGCAACAGTATCAACTGTACCTCGTCCCGTATAGCCAAAGAGCGCTACTCCACCCGACTCAACCGATACTCCATCCGGATAGAAATTCGCTGCTCCACCCTTCATTGAATCCTGCAAACCCGCATTCACTGCGATGCCAATGACTTTTCTCTGTGCAGTGACGCTTCCATTATCAACACGGTACAAGAACTTCATGAGGCCTGAGGTGAGAGCCGCGTCCACCTGTGCAGAAGCCGCACGGCTGTACGCGTAACCAAAGTCACCACCGAAAACAACGAGTGACTTCTGAGCGGACGGTGTTCCTGCAGCGAGAAACGCCTTGAGTGAATCTCTCTGTGTGGCCTTAAGAAGCGAAGGAGTGATGAAGCTCGTCTCGATGAGAATAAGCGTACTGTATGAACGATAGGAAGGGATGGCTGACTGCAGCGTGTCACGATAAACAACGTCGAAATTACTTACTTGCTGTGAGATGCGTGAAAGTGCGGTATCGTTATCGGCCTTCTTTAACCCGATTTGAGTCGCCGTACCGAGAGTGGTATCCTGCAACATCACGAGAACCTGCGCTGGCTCAACAGAAGTGCCGTAGATGGCAAAATGAGTCGAAGGTTGCGTTACGCCAAGAGCGGAGAGCGGTGTCCAGGGGAATGGTGGTATGCCGAACAGCCCTGTGAAGTCCTGGAGGTGCCCTTGAAGACCCTGAGCGATCGAGCCGGTATACCAATTCCATCGCGTTTGGCTGAGCACGGTACCGGTGTTAAAAATTGCATATACAGATAGCCAGTAGGTACCCGGAGTGAGCGAAACAGGAGCGCCGAGTTTCAGTCTCAAGCTGTCAAACCTGATTCCATTGGCGGGAATCACTGCCTCGCTATGGATCAGAGCGCCGGGTGCGCCGGCATTGTCGCCATAAATAACCACTGCAAACGAGTCGGGCAATCCCGCAACGGTGGAGAATCCGCGAACCCAAAGACTATCAACATACCACTTGACGCCTTCCGGGACCACAAAGTCGTCGGCAGTCTGGACGAGTGACGAATCGGGATGACGTCCGCGCAAATCACTCGAGACAATCCCATTCGATACGGTGTTGATGTTGGTATTGTCCCAAAGCAAAACTCCGCTCTCGGAGTGAACTGTGGGAACAAATGCCTTTGGGCTAGTGGACACCAGCGATTCCCCCAACGCCGAAAAGGCAATCGCCAGGATGAAAACAAATACGAACGTAGTGCGGTAAGCAACACTCATCATGAACTCCATCTTGTTGTGATTATGAATTGTGTGGATTAGAAGAAAATAGACCACCGTGAAGATGTTCGCGTACCGAACGCGGCACACCACGCATGGTTGTTTGAGTCGGGAAAATCGTAATAGTGGGAAGATGAAATCGTTTGCTCGTCCGGAGTGAGGAACTCTGATGCACGCAAACCTTAAGTGGTGAGTGGTAACTCTCTCAGATAACTGCTCCCATGATATGAAAAGATGAACTGAAAATCAACCTATCGGGAGGTTACCCCCCAATGCGATTCCTGAGTACCTGGATGTACCCCGGTGTGGTGCCACAACATCCTCCGATGATGCTGGCGCCCCTCATCCGCCAATCTCTGGCAAAAATGGCATACTCCTCCTCAGAAACATCGTGTGTAAACTCCCAACCATGTTTGTCACTTTCTGGCAGGCCTACGTTTCCATAGACGGCCAACGGAAGCGACGTAATTGATTGAAGTACATGGAGAGCTGTGGCCAGATGTCGTGGTGAAACACAATTGATCGAGAAACCGGTCGGCTGTAGCGGGTGAATTGCACTGACCGCTTCAGTTAGTGTCTCACCGCTCAACAGCAATCCTTCTTCATCACATACAAAGCTCACGACAACGTCCTTGCCTGTTGCCTTCGCCGCCTTGCATGCGACGAAGGCCTCCCGAACCGTATTCATTGTTTCCAACAGTATGAAATCCACTCCGTTTTCCACAAGGCGGCCAATCAGTTCACTGTGTTCCTCTTCTAGTTCACGGCTTGTGGGAACAAGGTCAGGACGGTAACAATCTTCGAGCGGGGAGACAGACCCGGCAATCAATGTTGTGCGATCGGGAAACGATGCACATGCACTCCTCGCCAGTTCCACGGCAAGTGCAGTAAGTTGCTTTGACCGATCAGGCAATCCGGCGCGACGAAATGTTCTGCGGGTTGTCCGGAATGTTGCGGTTGTGATAATGCTGGCCCCGGCATCGATGTACTCTTTGTGAATCTGCAAAACCGTTTCCGGATGAACGATCAACGCATTGGCAGACCACAACGGCAACCCTGTATCCACGCCACGTCGCTGAAGCTCCGTACCCATTGCTCCGTCGAGAATGAGGGGATGTTGTGATGAAAGAAATTCTTGGAGAGGACTCATGGGCGATTGTCTGAAAAAGACAGTGGAATCTATGAAATTCACGCAGCTTATCAAAACCCTGCTGCTTTTATACTTTCTTTATGATCCGCCCGTTCTTTTGAACAACTCCTGCATGGTGTAACGCATTTACCATCTGTAAATTATGTAGCCAAGAAACAGATTCAAAAACCAAAGGGCCTGTTATGCTTCTCGAGCACCTCCGCTCATCTGTCATTACCATTTTCTTGTTCACCGTCGTGACGGGATTGCTCTACCCGCTCGCGGTCACCGGGATCGCACAACTGATTTTTCCGGAGAAGGCAAACGGAAGTTTGATCCGGAAGGATGAAAGAATGATCGGTTCAGAGTTGATCGGTCAATCGTTTAGCGATCCGCGGTATTTTTGGGGCCGGCCTTCGGCAACGGGTCCAATCGCGTATAATGCCGGGGCATCGTCGGGCTCGAACTATGGACCGCTCAATCCTGCACTGCTTGATGCTGTGCAAAAGAGAATCCATGAACTCAAGGATGCCGACCCGCAGAACAGCGAACCCATCCCGGTCGATTTGGTAACTGCATCGGGAAGCGGACTGGATCCTCACATCAGCGTTGCAGCCGCACTCTATCAACTTCCACGCGTAGCCCGGAATCGAAATATGACCGTGGAGAGTATCCGATCTCTGCTGGACCAATGCACCGAGGGAAGGCAGCTTGGCTTTCTAGGTGAACACCGTGTCAATGTACTCAAGTTGAATCTTGCGCTGGATGGAAGTCAGCCGGTTTGGGAGGAGAAATAACATGGACATCATTTACATTTCCATTGTGTTCGCGTTCTTCATTCTGACTCTTGTGCTTATAAAGATATGCGATGCTCTGGGAGAACAAAAAAAGGGGGACAGGCTATGAGCTGGCTCTATATTATTTCGGGACTGATCTCGCTCGGACTCGTTGTCTACCTTTTTGTCGCACTGCTGAAACCGGAGATGTTCGAATGACGACGAATGGACTCATACAACTCTCAACCTTCCTTGTTGTTCTCGTCTTGCTTGTCAGGCCGCTGGGTACCTTTATGGCGCGCGTGTTTCAGCGTGAACGCACATTTCTCGATCCGATGTTTGGGCCGATGGAGAGATTCATCTACCGAATGTCGGGCATCAACCCGGACGAGGAGATGGATTGGAAGGCAAATGCTGTTGCGATGCTCTGTTTTAATTTTGTGGGATTGATCGGCGTGTATGCACTGCAACGTCTACAGCAGTTCCTTCCCCTGAACCCGGAAGGACTCGACGCCGTTACCTCCGACTCTGCATTTAATACTGCGGTGAGTTTCGCTTCCAATACCAATTGGCAAGGATACGGCGGAGAGACAACCATGAGCTATCTGACGCAGATGCTCGGTATGACAGTACAGAACTTTGTATCGGCAGCAACCGGCATCGCTGTACTTGTTCTCTTCCTTCGCGGTATAGCCCGTCATTCCACATCGATGCTCGGCAATTTCTGGGTGGATATGACCAGGAGTACGCTTTACATCCTGTTGCCTCTCTCCATTGTGCTGGCGCTTGTTCTTGTGTCTCAAGGCGTTGTGCAGACTTTCTCTCCTTACGTTGCCGTACCTCTTCTTGAGCACACCACCGACGATGGCGGCACGCCTGTCACAGAGCAAGACATTGCCGTGGGACCTGCGGCATCGCAGATTGCGATCAAGCAACTCGGAACCAACGGAGGCGGGTTCTTTAATGTAAACTCGGCACATCCACTTGAAAACCCGACTCCCCTTTCCAATTTCATGGAGATGCTCGCCATCGTGTTAATCCCCGCCGCACTGTGCTACACATTCGGGAGGATGGTTGGCGACACGCGTCAGGGGTGGGCTGTGCTTGCTGCAATGATGATCATCCTGGTCACGTTCACGTTTGTGGCATATCAGGCGGAATCGATGGGCAACCCCACATTTACATCACTCGGCGTCGATCAGCATTCAACTGCAATGAACCCCGGCGGGAATATGGAGGGAAAGGAAGTCCGGTTTGGTATCGTTAATTCCGCCCTGTGGGCTACTGCAACGACTGCCGCTTCGAACGGCTCAGTCAATGCAATGCACGACTCGTTCACCCCGATGGGGGGTCTTGTAACACTCGTGATGATGCAGCTTGGAGAAGTTGTTTTCGGAGGTGTCGGTTCAGGTCTTTACGGTATGCTGGTGTTCGTGATCGTCGCGGTGTTCGTCGCGGGGTTGCTTGTCGGGCGAACTCCTGAATATCTGGGACATAAAATTGAGGCCTACGAAATGAAGATGGCTTCCCTTCTTATTCTGATCATGCCGCTTACGGTACTCGGACTGACGGCACTTGGTGTGGTTATGGACGCGGGAAAAGCAACGATCTACAATCCGGGAGCACATGG
>CAZIHJ010000062.1:0-17757 GCA_964538485.1 uncultured Chitinophagales bacterium
GCTGAGCTTGACCGTTCGCATGAAATGAGCCTGGAGGGGATGAAGGAGGCCATGAAGCAGGCGGAGGAGGCACGCAAGGAACTTGAAGAGCTGCAGCAAGACCTCCGGAAGAACCAACAAAAGATGACATGGCAGGAACAGAAGAAAGCGGAAGAGCTTGCAAAGCAGTATCAGGAGGTTCAGAAAAAGGTGGAGGAGGTCAACAAGACTGTTGATCAGATGATGAACCAGATGCAGGAAAACCAGGTAATGTCCAAAGAAACATTGGAGAAATACCAGGAGCTGCAACAACTGATGGAACAGATGGACGCGCCGGAGTTTTCCGAGGCGATGAAGAAAATGCAAGAAGCGATGCAGCAGATGACTCCGGAGGCGATGCAGCAAGCCCTCCAGGAATTCAAGTTCTCGGAGGAGAACTTCCGCAAGAGCATTGAGCGAACAATGAATCTCCTGAAGCGCATTCAGATCGAGCAGAAGGTGGACGAAGCGATGAAGCGTATGGAAGAACTGATGAAACAACAGGAGGCATTGCAGAAACAAACAGAGCAATCCAATCCGCAGTCAAAAGAGCAGCGCGATGAACTAGCGCAAAAGCAAAGCGATCTGAAGAAACAACTGGACCAGCTTGCACGGGAACTTGCTGATCTACAGAAAAAGATGGAAGAATTTCCCGCGGAAATGCCGCTCGATGAAATGGAGCAGGCAATGAACGAGCTGGATGAAAGCGACCTGCAAGAGCAGATGGAACAGATTGCGGAGCAAATGCAACAGCAGCAAATGCAACAAGCGCAGCAGGGACAGAAACAAGCAATGCAAAAAATGGGCAAGATGATGCAAAGCTTGCAGCAAATGCAACAGGCAATGCAACAGAATCAGCAGCGGCAGATTGTGAATGAGATGCGTCGTGCCATGCAGGACCTTCTGGGTTTGTCAAAGCAACAGGAACAACTCAAGAACCAATCCCAGAACCTGGAACCCAACTCACAGCAGTTCCGTGAGAATGCCCAGGAACAGATGCAGATCATGCGTGACCTTGCCAAGGTCACGGAGGGGCTCTCAAAGCTCTCACAGAAGACATTTAGTATTTCACCCGAAATGGGAAAGTCCATTGGTGATGCGATGCGACAAATGGATCAGGCGATGCAGTCGCTTGAACAGCGCAACGGGAACGCGGCCGGCCAACAGCAGGGGGGTGCGATGGGTTCCCTCAACGAAGCCGCCAATCAGATGCAGGGAGCGATGGCCGGCATGATGCAACCGGGAGGTCAAGGCATGGGCATGGCCGGTATGATGCAGCGTTTGCAGCAAATGTCTTCCATGCAGCAAGGGATCAATCAAGGTACCCAGGGTCTTGGCGGGATGACGCCGCAACAGGCCGCAGAAATGGGGCGTCTGGCAGGCGAACAGGGCATGGTACGGAAGTCGCTGGAGCAGCTTGCCCGGGAAGCTGCGAGCACAGGAGAAATGAGCAAGTTGTTGGGTGACCTGAACAAGGCGGCGCAGGAGATGCGCGAGGTACAAACCGATCTTGCGCAAGGGAACGTCAACCCGGAAACACGCCAGAAGCAGGACAGGATCCTTTCGCGCTTGCTGGATTCGCAACGGTCCATGCGCGAACGTGACTATGAGAAGAAGCGCCGCGCAGAATCAGGAACCGATGTTATGCATGCGGGGCCCCAATCACTGGATCTGACAACACAGGATGGTCGCAACCGCCTGCGTCAGGATCTCCTCAAAGCAATGGAGGAGGGGTATGCGAAGGATTATCAGGAACTGATCCGCAAATACTTCGAGGCACTTGAAAAGAATGCACCGCAAAACTAATCCATCACTCGATCGCTAGACAAGGAATGACACCAAGCGCACTCGCCAATGAACTCTTCAAGAGTCACGACCGTATCCGGATTGAGGGTATTGCCCCCGGGAATTGCAAGCACGGTGAAGTGATACCGGAGTTTCATCGTATCGTAGAGGCGAGTCAGGGATTGCTTCGGATGGAGGAAATCGGCCTTTCGATCGAGAACCGGAGCATCAACATGCTCTCCTGCGGCCGCGGTGACAAGAAAATTCTGCTCTGGTCGCAAATGCATGGCGACGAGCCCACCGCCACCCTCGCCCTTTTGGATATGTTCAATCTCGTTGCGGCGGAAGGAAAAAGTCACAAGTGGATGGTTGAGTTGCTCGACAGCGCGACCATCTACGCAGTTCCCATGCTGAATCCCGATGGCGCGGAACGTGTTCAGCGCCGCACAGCAAGCAACATTGATATGAACCGCGACGCGCGGGCACTTGTAACACCGGAAGCAAATATTCTCCGGAATCTTCAGCGCCGCCTGAAGCCGCGGTTCGGATTTAATCTCCACGATCAGGAGCTGAGTAGTGTCGGCACTTCAAACGAAGTGACTGCTATTGCATTGCTTGCTCCTGCATTGGACGAGAAAAGAACAGCACCCCTTGTACGCTTGCGCGCAATGCGGGTTGCCGCGTATATCTCGCGCATGCTGGGACATTTCGCGCGTGGCCATGTTGCCCGCTATAACGACGCATTCGAGCCGCGCGCATTTGGCGACAACATGCAGGCATGGGGTACCAGCACGGTGCTTATCGAATCCGGACATTGGCCAAACGACAAAGAAAAGAAATTCATCAGGAAACTAAACTACGTTGCTCTCCTTGGTGCGCTCCACAGCATCGCGAGCGGCTCATTTCAGGAAGTGGACGTTGACCATTACCACGATCTTCCCGAGAACGGTAAGCGCATCTTTGATATTCTCATTAAAGATCTCGTAATCGAACATCCCGCCGGAGTCCACCACAGCGTTGATATCGGCTTGATGGTTCTTCCCCCGGCCAACGGTCAATGTTGCGTCACCGTGAAGGACATCGGAGATCTTTCCATAATGGCGGGACTGACGGAGATAGAGGGAGGTCTTCGGAGAGCAACGGTTGACTATCTGCGACTGGATGCGGTCTTTCCATTGAAGGAGCTTCTGGACAAACTTCAACTCTATTATCCCGGCGTGTAGTGCAACGCCTAATCTTGAAATTCGTTGAGGATAGTGGTACCTTGCTCCAAACAGAGAGCAACTCTTTCGAGAATCAAGCATATCAGATGACATCCACGACGGCATCCGAGAAACACCAGGAGTTCAAACGCGAGGCCCTTCCTCACTCGGATATCCTCTACAACTATGCCCTTCGCATGACCAACAACAGCGAGGATGCCGAAGACCTCCTGCAGGAGACCCTTCTGAAAGCATTTCGGTTTTGGGAGAAGTACGAGAAGGGAACAAACATTCGGGCGTGGTTGTTTCGAATTATGAAGAACTCGTACATCAATCGCTACCGGCGGGACTCAAAGGAGCCGGAAAAGGTTGATTATGACGAAGTAAAGGACTTTTACAATACCATCAGAGCAGAATCGTCCGATCCAAACGATCTGCAGGAAACTGTTTTCGGGAATCTGTTGGATGATGATGTCACCCGTGCTATTGCTGGACTTCCCGATGAGTTCAGAACAGTTGTAATTTTGTGTGACATTGAGGGGTTGACGTACGAGGAGATTGCCGAGTTTGTTGATATCCCTCTGGGGACGGTCAGATCGCGGCTGCATCGAGGGAGAAAAATTCTGCGCGGTCGACTTCTTGACTATGCCAGAAACCGCGGATATGTTACTGAAGACTAACAATAGGAACGCATGAAATTATTGCTAACAAGAAGGTCGGGGTACAGTGAACTGTAAGGAGTTTCAAGATCATGTCACGGATGCGGTAGACAACCGGCTGTCCGATGAAACGCAAGCGCTCTTTGTTGCTCACGCCGGGAAATGCCCCCGCTGCAGAAACGACTACGAAGTCGAAGCAATGACGAAGTCCGTTGTTCGATCCAGGACAACGATGGTAAGAACCCCCGCTGCCGTTATGGAGAGAATCTCCAATCTCCTGAATCAGGAGAATACCCGGACCCGCAGCCCGTTTGCCGATTGGGTTCGTTCAATTCAAGAGTCAGTGTTCTTTAAGCCCGCTGTTGCTTTTGCGGTTGCCTGCATTGCAATTATCATCTTGCTTAACCCGGGAGAATCGCCCTCACCGATACAGCAAGCTTCGATTATCTCACCAAACATCATACAGCAATCTTTTGCCAACTATCTGGCCGTCGTCAATGGCACAATCACCCCGCAAATGGTTGATGACCAGCCGGATCATCTGCGTGGGTTCTTCGACGGCAAGACAACATTCCCGGTACTCGTCCCGAAGATGAAAAGCTGCAATCTCGTCGGCGGCGTGCTGAATGAGTACGCAGGTGTGAAACTCGCACATGTTGTCTACAAGCACGACGCCGAGATTGTATACGTATACCAGGCGTGCTGGAAGGAAGTGCAAAAAGGAGAGAGAATCAGTCTCCCCGAAGAGGCCATACAAGAGCTCCGGCGGTCCGGGTGGTTCTCAACAACGCGCGATGATGGATACTCCATGCTGCTGTGGACCGACGGCCGCACGCTCTGCTCTGCCGTGGCGCGAATGCCACAAGCCGAGTTGATTGCTTGCGTGAAAGGCGGGGAAGACCCCGCAGACAACAAGCATTGACTCCAGCACCCCCGTAACCCCGCCCTTTTCTTGACAAACCACTAATATCTTGGTATATTTTTTCAAGTGACATACAAAAGGTGTCGAAGAGACGCCTTTTTTCGTCTTTATACCGACCGTTTCATTCTTTCATGCAAACCGACAGCCACACCGAACAGGCTCAGAGCGACAAAGACGCTACGATACCGAAGCAGCTTCCGGTTCTTCCGTTGCGCGATGTTGTGGTGTTTCCGTACATGATTTTCCCGGTTCTCGTTGGCCGTGAATCCTCGCTCAAGGCGGTCAACGAGGCCCTCGAACATAACAAGTTCATTTTTCTGTCCGCTCAGAAAAGCTCGGTCACCGAGGAACCCGGAATCGATGACATCTATCGCGACGGGACGGTTGCAAAGATCATCCAGATCCTTAAGCTCCCGAATGGGCTGATGAAAATCCTGGTTGACGGAGTTGTCCAGGCATCGGTCGCCCAGTTCGTACCCAACAAGAAATTCATTGAAGCGGAAATCCGGACGAATGATGTGTCTTCCGTGATGGACTCCGAGCTTGATGCGTTGCTACGCCATACCTCCAGTCTCTTTGCAGAATACGTCCATCTGAACCGGACTGTCCCCAGCGAGGTGCTGGTTGCCTTTGAAAACACAAAAGAGCCCCGCCGCCGGTTGTTTTATATCGCCTCAAATATTCTCCAGAATGTGGAAGTGAAGCAGAAAATTCTCGAGCTGACAACGATTCGGGATCAGATGCACGAACTGATCCGAATTCTAAACTCCGAGAATGACATTCTGAAGATTGAAAAGGAGATAGACACCAAGGTTCACGACAACATTGCCCGTTCACAACGGAAGTTCTTTATTCAGGAGCAGATTCGCATTCTTCAGGATGAACTGGGAGATGAAGAAGGCTCCCCCGAGCTGACAAAGCTGCGCGAAGAAATCAAGAACGCGAAAATGCCGCCACAGGTGGAAGAAAAGGCAATGGAGGAGTTTGCCAAGCTGAAGAAAACTCCACCCCTCTCTCCGGAATCAAGCGTCATCCGGAGTTATCTTGACTGGATGACCAGTGTGCCGTGGCAGAAGAAGACAAAGGATGACCTCGATATCACGCACGCAAAGACAATTCTGGATGAGGATCATTTCGGACTCGAAAAGCCCAAAGAGCGTATACTTGAACACATAGCAGTCCTGAACCTTGTGAAGGAAATGCGCGGGCAAATCCTGTGTTTTGTCGGCCCGCCCGGTGTGGGCAAGACGTCGCTCGCGAAATCCATAGCACGGTCACTGGGAAGGAAGTTTGTGCGTATCTCCCTGGGCGGGGTACGGGATGAAGCAGAAATCAGGGGTCACCGCCGTACGTATATTGGAGCGTTGCCAGGGAAAATTATCCAGTCCATGAAACGCGCCGGGGTTATCAACCCGGTAATTCTCCTTGATGAAGTCGACAAGATGAGCATGGATTTCCGCGGCGATCCTTCGGCCGCCCTGCTGGAAGTCCTCGATCCGGAACAGAACGTGGCTTTCAATGATCACTATCTTGATATTGATTATGATCTTTCGCGCGTGATGTTCATAACGACGGCAAATATCCGGTACGCCATTCCGCTCCCACTGCAAGACCGGATGGAGATCATAGAACTTCCCGGCTACTTGCACCACGACAAACGGGAGATCGCACGACGCCACATCATCCCGAAACAGCTTGATGAGCACGGACTGACGAACTCCGGCGTTGACTTTCTTGACGCAGCACTTGATAAGATTATTGGTGAATACACCCGTGAGGCAGGTGTCCGCAATCTTGAGCGGGAGATCGCATCCGTTTGCCGCAAGCTTGCCAAGGAAATTGTTCTCACCACCGGCAAGAACGGGAAGAAGACCCCGAAGCGCAAGCAGTCAATTACCGTCGACTCCGACAAAGTGGAACGTCATCTGGGCGTGCCGAAGTTCAGAAATAGAAGAAGCTCCTCTGCCGGAAGGATCGGCTCCGTGACAGGACTTGCGTGGACTGCCGTGGGTGGAGATATCCTCAGTGTTGACGTGACAATGATGGATGGTCCGGAGAAATTGACTCTGACGGGCCAATTGGGCGATGTAATGAAAGAGTCCGCGCATGCCGCCCTGAGCTATCTCCGTTCGCATGCAAAGCAGCTCGGGCTCAACGCCTCGTTTCAGAAAAAGAAGGAAATTCATATCCACCTTCCAGAAGGTGCCATCCCCAAGGACGGACCATCCGCTGGTATTACCATGGCGATGGCGATGTTCTCCGCCATTAGCGGGAAAGCAGCGCGGGCGGAAGTTGCCATGACCGGGGAGATCACCCTGCGCGGTGATGTACTCGCGATCGGGGGGCTCAACGAAAAATTGTTGGCAGCGCAACGCAGTGGTATCAAGGAAGTTCTTATTCCGCAAGAAAACGAAAAGGATCTGTCCGAGATTCCGGCACGCGTGAAAGAGGGGTTGAGAATAATACCCGTCAGCAAGATTGAAGATGCACTGTTGCACGTATTTCCACGTTCACCGCGCCGCAAGAGGTCAAAGGCGTAGTTCCACGAAATTCTCCCGGGAACCATGAGCGAGTACATCGTTACCGCCAGGAAATGGCGGCCAATGAAATTCGAGGATGTCGCAGGACAGGACCACGTCACCGTGACCCTGCGGAACGCCATTGCCACCAATCGCCTTGCGCACGCATATCTGTTTGGCGGTCCGCGCGGTGTGGGCAAGACCACAACAGCCCGTATACTTGCAAAGGCTGTCAACTGTCTCCACCCCATCCAGAACAACCCCGACAACGAGTGCAGTTTATGCAAGGAGATCACCGAAGGGCGCAGTTTTGATGTGCTTGAGATTGATGGTGCATCAAATCGCGGGGTGGAGGAGATTCGGAACCTGCGTGAATCTGTCCGGTATACACCATCACAAGGGAAGTACAAGGTCTACATCATTGATGAAGTACATATGCTCACGAAGGAGGCCTTCAACGCACTTCTTAAAACACTCGAAGAACCGCCGGCACACGTGCTGTTCATCTTTGCCACAACGGAGATTCACAAGGTTCCAGCAACCATCGTTTCCCGATGCCAGCGCTTTGAATTCCGTCGGATTGCGATTGACCAGATCATCGCGAATCTCAAGGCCATTGCCTCAACAGAAGGAGTGACGATTGATGATGAATCGTTGATGCTTGTTGCACGCAAGGGGGATGGTTCACTCAGAGATGCGCAGAGTATCTTCGATCAGGTGGTTTCGCTGTGCGACAAACAGGTTCAATACAAGCAACTGCTGCAGGCACTCAACGTTGTTGATACCGAATTGTACTTCCGGGTGACCGATCTCGTCAGGACAAAGAATGCTCAAGGGGGCTTGCAACTTGTTGAAGAATTGATGTCACAGGGAAACGATTTGCGGGAGTTTCTCTCCGGACTCACAGAGCATCTCCGTAACATCCTTGTTGTAAAGACCACGCAGAATGTTGCACTTGTTGAAGCATCCGATGTCTACAGAAAACGCTACATGGAGGAAGCGGCGAGAGTTACACTTGCCGATCTCCTCCGCATGTTACGCCAGGTATCGGCCACCGAGGCAACGTTACGTTGGAGTTCGCAACCCCGGTTCAAGCTCGAAATTGACCTTGTCCAGATGATCTCTATGCAGAACGCCGCGGAGGTAGGGGAACTCCTTCGTGAATTGGATGGGTTGAAAAAAAAACTCTCTGAATCACCGACCGTCCTCCAGCCACGAGGTGATAGTTCGCGAAAGGTTGTAAGCGAGCCCGAACACCCGGTCGCCCCCCGAGTCTTTGCCTCTCCCAAACCCGCCGGTCGAGAAGCTCAGCGTCCGTCGGTTCAAGACCAGAGGCCCCCTCTCTCTGAAGGCGAGGTGACATCCCGTTGGCCGGAATTTATCAGTGAAGTACGCAGGCAACGCATATCGCTCGGCTCGGTCCTCGAATCCGCAAAACTGATCAGTTCGGATGGTGGTTCTATTCGTATCGGATGTGCCAATGATTTCCAGGCATCCTCTGTCAGACGAAACAAGGAACTCCTTTCCGGTATTCTGCAAAAGGTGTTCAATACCAACGCTCGTTTGGAAGTGGAGATTAATTCCTCAGTGCAAACCCCATCCAATTCCCCCCAGTCGGTTCCGCCGGCACAAGCCCAGGCACCCGAGGAACACCCGATTATCAAGGTGATGCGAAGGGAACTCGGGGCTGAACCTCTTCAATAGCAGCCGGGGATGACGCGCCCCACAACTACAGCACAGCTCCTTGCTTTTCAAGTGCCCTTTTCCGATGTTGCTATTGTGAAAACCGGAACAAACAACAAAGGCGCGTGATGAGATTTCGAGGGTTGGTGTTGGGATTGCTGGTGGGCCAGAGTGCCCTCGCGTCAACGGGTGTTGGCAAGTACGCAGGTGAATTTACATCGCTTGGTGTTGGTGGACGGGCACTCGGGATGGGAGGAGCATTTGTCGCGCTCGCAACGGATGTCACCGCCGGATATTGGAACCCTGCGGGCCTTTCTCATATCAACTATCCGCAATTCACTCTTATGCACGACGAGCAGTTCGGTAATCTCGTGAACTACGACTATGGTGCAGTTGCGATGCCGTTCGGCGCAAGCGCCAGTCTTGGCCTCAGCGTCATTCGTCTTGGTGTTGATGATATACCAGATACCCGCAATGCCGGTATTGATGCCAATGGAAATCTCACATACGATCCCAACCAGTTCAGCAGAATCGATCCGAGTCGTGTGACATATTTCAACGCTGCCGACTGGGCGTTTTATGTTACATACTCAAAGAAATACTCGGATGATTTTTCCTATGGCGCAAACGTCAAGATCATTCGCCGCGAGTTGGGAGAAAATTCTGCAACGGGTGTCGGATTTGATATCGGGCTGTGGTACACACCGTTTGAGAATTTGGTTCTCGGTGCCAACCTGCAAGACGTGACAACAACATTCCTTGCGTGGGACACCGGAACAAATGAGTTGGTCTCACCGACAATGAAGCTTGGCTCCGCGTACTTTATCGAGGCATTCGGCGGAAAATTTGCCCCGGCGGTGGATTTTGATATTCGCTTTGAGAACAGGAAATATGCATCAACGCTCAATGTTGGCCCCGTCAGCATGGACCTGCACGGCGGATTGGAATATCAGTTGAAGAATATCGTTGCCCTGCGTGTTGGCTATAGCGACGTCAAACAGGTAACGTTCGGTGCCGGACTCCAACTCCCGAAACTGAATATTGATTATTCGTTTGCAAAATTTGATGGTATCACCCAACTCGGCAACACCCACCGTATTTCCCTCATGTTTACGCTGGAGGCAGAGCAATTCCGCCGCGTCAGCGAGCCATAATTCGGCCCACAGATCTTGTTATTTCCGTTGCCTGCTGGACGTGTGCAATCATTCTTGCGGGATGTTCCTCGGCCTCTCACAGTACCAGCGCCTCTCCCCCTTCCCCGTACAGCACAACAAGAGACGGATCCCTCCAGTATCGGACGCCAGATGGCTGGCTTGACGTTTCTGCTGATTCATCAAATGGTGGTCACATACTCTGGTTTGTCCGCAATGATTATGCGGCAACCATTGGCATGCAGGAGGTCTTTTTGGATGAGGCCACAAAAGAAGAAGCGCTGAAACAAGGGGTCCTGGGAATAGCGCGGTTTCTCGAGTCGCTTACCGTTCGAGGGAACGGAGTTCTCAACCGTCAACCCGAGTCATTCCGGGTGAATGACATAAGGGGCTACTTCTTCGACTACACAAAAGCAGAGTCAGCGGATACAGTACGTGCACTGATTTTTGAAATTGGGGAAAGGGTATATGAAATGCGCGTCCTTATTGTTTCGGGGCGCGCACATGCAGAGGGAGTATTCCCGGTGGCGCAAAGCCTGCTGGGAAGTCTGCGTCAACCGTTATTTTGATGTCATCACGAAAATGCCGTCCCAATGTTCCGGCGGCGGCTGCGTTTTGTAGTGGGCGGATCGTTCCGCATAGAGACGACTGACATAATCTTCCGGCTTCATCCGGAGACATGTCTCAAATGCTGTTTGCGCGATGTCCCATCGTCGTTCCCTGTACAACCCCAGCGCCTTGTGGTAATGCTCAAGGAATCGTGTTTCCCCTTCCGGGGCATGGGCGTTCTGTTCCCACATCAACTCAAAGATTCTCAGCGGTTCCGTACGTCCTTGCACGGCGATCATATCAAGCTCGCGCCCAACGATATGTCCTCTCACAAGTTCGTACGTGCGCTCACTCACCATGATACCGGTACGATACTGTTTGTTTGCGCCCTCAAGGCGTGAAGCCAGGTTGACACTATCACCGATGACAGTGTAGTCAAACTTTCCCATTCCGCCCATATTCCCAACCACCATTTCTCCGGTGTTAATTCCAATGCGCACGTTGATACTCGGCCGCCCCTGTTGTTTCCATTGATCGCGTATACGGACAAGCGCCGCTTGCATCTGCAATGCACTTGAGCAAGCGCGCAAGGCATGATCGCGTTGAGCAATCGGTGCCCCCCAGAAAGCCATCACTGCGTCACCTTCGTATTTATCGAGGGTGCCATCATTATTGAAAACAATCTCCGTCATGGCGCTGAGGTATTCATTGAGGAGACCAACAAGCTGCTCCGGCTGCATGCCCTCCGACATGGTGGTGAATCCCTCAATGTCGCTGAACAATACCGTGAGCTCTTTTCTCTCCCCGCCGAGGGCAAGTTTCTCCGGATTGCGAATCAAATCCTCCACCACAGTGGGATTGACGTATGTGCTGAACATTGTCTTGATCAGCATGCGCTGTTTGCGCTCCACCACAAAGTGATAGGCGGTACTCGAAAAATAGCCGGCCACTACGCCCAGGACGGGGCTGATCACCGTCATGAGATAGCCGTGGTTGTTGAAAACCCACAGCGCAACGTATCCGACAGCGAATACCTCCGCAACCGCAAAGAGAAACCCATTCAACTCCACGAGATAATGATGCCGGGTTTTGGAGCTTTTCAACGAGGAGGTGACAAGAAAGGTCAGCACCGTGAGGAGTATGACAAGAAGAATCTCGCCGGACACAGATTGCTTCGTAAGAAAATCTTCCCGCAGCACGCTTTCAATGACGTTAGCGTGTATTTCCACGCCATACATCAGGTTGTCTCCTGCCTGTATGCCGCGCGCAAACGCCACGGGAAACAAATCATGATCTTCTGGTACCGTAGAGCCGATCAGGACGATCTTGCCGGTAAATGTGCTGTCATACAAATACCCGTAGTCGGGGTCGCTGAAGGTATTGATTTCTTCCCCCTGCTCGCGTTCTTCGTTGGTGGTGAATGTGTCATCATCAATAACATCGACGAACTTCACTCTGCGAAACGTGTGGTCCGGTCCGTAGAAGTTGATGAGCATGGATGTTGGATCGTACTTCGGGATCGAGCGGTCTGCAAAGATGAATTCATCAGAAAGATTCTCCGCCACTGTCAACGCCGGGTAACCGAAGTACTTGTTGAGCAGTGCAAACGCAAACGTCGGAACCCGCAGGCCGGTGTTTGTGCCGAAGAACGGGCTATACCTTCTGTACACACCATCAGCATCGTTACGAATATTAACAATGCCAAGCGCGCTGTCCACTGAGAAGAAGATATTGCCGAAGTTCTCGGTGGATGTGGTGTGCATGTACAGGCCCCCCACGACTTCGGTTTTTCCCGCGATCACAGCGATATCAGTTTCAATAATTGCACGCCGTAAACTGTCATCGTTTGCATAGGAGTAGACGTCATTTCCACCGAGGATCAAGTCGATGCCAACCACGCGGGCGCCGGCAGCTTTAAGGTTGCGCAGGAGATGAGCATAGTACGAGCGGGGCCATGGCCAGCGTTTGGGCATGGAAGCGAAGGACTCCTCGGAGATCTCAACAATCACCACATTTGCGGAATCCTTCATCCGGGTGTTGGTACCGCGTGATTCAAAGCGGTAGTCAATGGACGCAAGCTCAAGACGGCGGATGATCCCGAGCTTGAGAATATCCTCCTGTGTAATGATGATGACAAGCAATGCGACGGCAAAGGCCAGTCCGACTTTTGTGAACCAGCGATGTTGGCTTGCTGTCAGACGAGGGGTCGCCATTGGGGGATCAGGCCGTCAAAGATCGTAACGGTAACGCAAACTCCACACCGAGTCATGGAATCCGCTTTCCTGATGAAAATAGCTGTAGTCAATAAAGAAGGTCATGAAAGGAATGACGGTCCAGTCGAGTCCCGCGGAGATGAATGTGCGGGTGAAACTGCCAAATGTGGGGCTGACCGAGCCCCGAATATTCACGGTGTTTCTTACAATTCCGTATCGTCCACCCAACGTGAGAGTGGAATAATTAAACTCTTTTGTCGATCCCACCGTAGAATCCGGGAAGTCATTCTGGTTCAGCGCGTATTCGAGAGTGGTCTGCAACGGAATGGAGTACTGCGTAGTTATCCCCAGCCCCAGACTCATACCGCCGACGTCTTGCTTCCGGATCGACCGGTCCGTTCTTTCCGACAGGGAGAATGTCAGCGCCGCTGTCTGTTGTGCAGCGAGACGGAATCCATACGATGATTGCAGAAACACCCGATGCGTCTGATCATCAATAGCACTAAGCCGCGAGAGAGAATCGGCGCCTGGTATATCTGTAGTGTTATCTATGTTGGTGTATCCAACCGTTATCGATGGGAGTGCTGTGCGGGGTGAATAGCTGAACGCGGTATTAATGGTGGAAAATGTTGTCGTTGCAGCTTTTGCATCTACAGTATTGTCTTGCAGTCGTTCGTACCCAAGCGTGAGAAAGACCTGGTTGCCCGCGAGTCTGATGCGATCCGTGATACCAAAACCTTTGACGTCCTTCCGGAGGAACGTCTGTCCGAACGAGTTGTACTCACTTCCCCGGAACAGATACGTTGCCTTGACCGCATTGTCAAACGCATCGAACGTCAGCGAAAGTGTGTATGCCAACGTTGCCGGCTTCTTGAATGACAACGGGCGCAGATTATCGTTCACCGTGATAAAATTGTCGAGGATATCGCGCGCATCCTTAATGGATTGTGCATCGTTGGGATAGACGGAATCAATGTATGCATCCGTAAAGTTGCCGCTCGAAATATCGCTATTGAAAGCACTGAACGCTGCTTCACCGGCCAGCTCAATGTTGTCAATGATCTTCACGTAAAAATCGGTACCTACAACCAGGTTTTCCTGCGGACGGGTTCCAAAGTGAATGGATTGGATATCATCCTTGGCCTTCAACCAGGTCAGCCCGAACTGCCAGGTGTCGCCACTGCCGAAACTCGGACGGATTGCAAAGAGGTCGCGCTCATAAGTTCCATAGGAGAACTTTCCCCAAGTTTGCTGGTCGATGGGAGCATAGGCGGCAGTCGGATCGCGCTGTTGCTCCAACGCAATCGTATCTGCCCCTATGACCTTCAACAGTTGCCCCTCAATTGCCCGGGTGGTTGTTCCGAGGGCAAGATCAACATTAAAGAACCCCAATGTGAGTGTAGAGTGTAACCCGCGAACACGTTTGCCGTTGAGAATCAAATCGGAGATGTTGGGATACTGATCACCATATCCTGCGGAAACCCATGGAGACGAAACCCCGGCGAAGAAACGATTCTGCGGTTGTCGGCCGGATTCCTCGTCCGATGTGATAAAGACATTTGAGCGTCCGGTCCAGTCTCCCGTTTGAGCCGAGAGTTGTACGCCGCCACGGTTGAACCACGTTCCAAAATCGCTCACCCGCTCGTGGCGCGATTCCAGTTGAACCGACACACCATACTGAATGTCCTCACTCTCCACCGCCGGCTCCGCCTGTCCGGTGATGTGGAAGGGAATACTGCTGCTGCGGTACGAACTTCCGTCCTTTGCAAACAGACGAACGATAGCGAGATGGCGGCCGGGCGTAAGACGACGGCTGAAGTTCTCCGGAACGAATACAATAATGTCATCGCTGAATATCGTATTGGCAGTAACATCGGTTTCGTCGATTAATAATCGTGTCGCAGAAAAATCCACGGACGTATCCGCCCGGAGAAGTGAAACAGAGACGACGAGATCCTCGGAGGCGACAGGGCTATTGGGCTCAGGGCTGAGAAAAAGTATTTGGGCGTCCTCACGGTCTTCGGGTCGGACGGTGATGCGAAACGTTGATTCTGGAGGACGTGTGAACGGATCGGGAATAGTGCTGAACGGATGTGTCTCTGTTGCTCCGGTGCGGGTAACAAGGACGAAGTAATATTCAAGCAATGGTGCTTTGACTTCAGCAGGCGCAAGAGCGACCGTGCCGGTATTTCCACGAAGGTCCATTTCCAACCTGGTATAGTCGCTTGTACCGAAACGCCGGTATAGAAAAAACGCCTTTTCAATTGTCTCTCCATGGAGAATATCCACCTCAACGAGAAGGGGTGTGTGGGAGGAAATTTCCTGAGGCACTCGTACGATGATGTTGCGGGCCTCCTGAGCATCGGTCTCGATGTTCAAGAGAATAGTCATGGCAGCCGCGGTCAACAATCGCGTCAGAATGCGCGTTGACAGGACTCGTTCTGAACAGGGGAGTGTCATGAAATTACGAGCCTATGAATCGTCTTCAGAATATCAGAAGGCCCCATAGAGTTTTCATCCACAGGGCCCCGTATGTCAAACAAGAACTTTGTACAGATTGGTGGCGAATCGCGTTACAATACCATTACCGATAGTCTATCTTCAAAAGCCGTCGATTCCCCTGTCCGTCGCGGAATTCAAATTCCAGCCGGTTTTCCTGCTCGGTAGTTCGTGATGCCTCAAGCGCTGACTGTTGCTCTGCAGGCGTGGCAGGCCGCGTTTCCACTGTTCCATCGGGATTTGAGATACCGGTATATCCGGCCTGTACGTCGACAAACTGTGATGACCGTTTGTTGGTTAACCGGACAAGTCCCTCAATGACCGTTAACGTATCGGCGAGTGCCTGGGAAGTAAATTGACCGCCGGTCCCGCGAATAGAAGCGACAGATGTTGGCGAAGTGAAACGGAACTCTTCGTCCGCATTCTGCTTTTTGATATTAAAGCCAACAACACCCTTCTCCACGTTCACTGATTTTGAAAAGGCCCTCGCATTCACTTCACCGGTGACCGTTAATTCGGACCGTTCGCGTACGCGCACCAGACTGTTGTCCTTGAACTTGATGATGGCCAGAGATTTCTCTCCTGTCTTGACTCGGTCACCGGTTGAAAGAGTCTCGCCACGCTTTGCAGCGGCCCAATCTTTCTCCGCCTCTTTGCGCGAGACATCAAGGATCACACGACTTACCAATGCAACAGAGCTTCGCTGTGGTCCCGAAGCGACCAGAATCCCGGGGACAGCAAGACTCACAATAAGGAACAAGCGTATCGACATTCTCATGTTGGTTTCCCCTGCGTTGTGATTACTCTAGCACCGCGGATGAAACAGCATCCGGGTTACTCCGCAGCATGTTGAGTATATTCGTAAGCTCGGCTGCGGTTATGGGGGATCCGTTAAGGCGCATGATGCCTGAAGATGTAAGGCCCTGTTGACGTATGTCATCAATCACTGTCTGATATTGGGGCCCGAGTGCCCGCTCAAGCTCGTCAAGCAATGAGGAAAATGATTCGCCGGAACCGGACGGTGCAACGGTAAATGATCGCAAGGGGCTCTTAAATCCCTGGCTTGTTCCTCCTGCCACTCCAAACACACCCTCCACAAACCAGACGTACGTATGGTTTTCTTCCAGAGCGCGAACACCACTGGTCGGGTATTGAAATGTCTGGCTAGTCACCGTTGCGATAAGATGAGGAATTCCAGACACCGCTTCCTCTCGACTGCCCTGTCCCGGGAGTTGTTCATAAATGGACACTTTCCATGAGGGCGCGTCACCCTGCCATTGAAATAGCGGAAAACGCCCCACGAAACCATCTCCGTCTGCCGGAGCAATCAGCTCTACGGAAGAAGGATTAGTCAGGATCAGAGAAAAATCACCGGTCTGGACAACATCACCCACATACACAGCGACAGCAAATCGGTATTCTCCAGCCGGAACAATACCCGTTGAAAGAGCAACCTCTCTGAGCTTTGACATGGCGCCATCGTCAGTAATATACTCACCCACAAGGGCCTCATTCCTCAAGTCCAGATTTGTAATGGTCCGTGTGCCGGTCACCACAAATGGCTCGCTACGAAGAAAAACAAGGTTATCGAATTGATCGCCTGTGGCGAGTGACACCGATAACCGGAGTTCCATTCGGACCTCAACCGGATCAGGCGAGGAAGAGCTCATAATAATACTGAAGATCCATTTTGGGGTGGTCGAATTAAGGAAATCAACGTCATTGATTGAAAGGGTCTGAACAGGCGCAGTGACCGTACTGACGGTGACCGTTGGTTGGGCAGACAACCACGCGGGCGAGGTGAGTGCTAAGGCCAAAAGGGGGAGAAGAAGAGAAAAGCGAATGTTTCTGTTCATAACGATAAGCCCCCTGTTATTGAACGATTACAATTATCCCCAACATCACGCCAAAGTATAGCAAATAGAAAAGACTATTGCAAACAACGGGTAAAACGCTGAGAGCCACATCACGCGATATGAAGTGGCTCTCAAAAATCTCTGGAAATATGCCAAACCAATCAGAAATTCATTATGTCGTTATATACCACAAATGCCATGAATGCGAGCAAGAGCGCGAAACCCGCCTTCTGTAATCCAAGCTTAATCTTTACCGGGATTTCCCGTCGAAATACACCTTCATAAACAAGAAAAAGGAGATGACCTCCATCAAGCGCCGGGAACGGAAGAATGTTCAACATCGCAAGACTTATGCTGAGTAAAGCCATAAACCCCAGGTACGTGATAATCCCGAGTTCAGCGGTTTGTGTTGCCATCTGAGCGATCTTGATAGGGCCACCGACCGACTGTGAGAAGGCTACTTTTCCAGTAACCAGTTGAGACATTTGCTGGAAGAACAAACCCGTGGCGTTGGCAATGTCCTTCACACCCTCAGGGAATGCTTCCAGAAGAGAATACTCCAGCCGGGTAATCGGTCCCGTATAGCGCGCGCCGAATGCGATCCCAATTCGTCCATCCTCTGTCGGGATTGTTGAGCCACGCATGACGTCGCTCCCCCGCCGCCACTCAACGAGAAGGGGCTTGCCTGCACTTTCTTGAAC
>CAZIHJ010000063.1:0-15063 GCA_964538485.1 uncultured Chitinophagales bacterium
CCGTTGCCATAGATCGTACCCGGTCGCAGGCCTTTTATCTCTTCCGGTGTGACTGTCATGATTGTCACGAGCGCTATGATCGCAACGAATCCTTCCGCAAGCATGGCTCCATACCCCACTCCCTGCATGTGCGACTCCCGGTCGACCTGCTTCGACGTGGTGCCGGAACAGACAAGACCATGAAAGCCAGAGCACGCGCCACATGCTATCGTGACGAACAAGAACGGGAACAACGTTCCGGTCATCCCACCCATATCCCACGACGTAAACGCCGGGGCAACAATATCGTAGCCACCAAAGAACACGCCGATGATTCCGAGGCCGAGTGCAAGGTACAATACGAAGCCGCCGAGATAACCACGCGGCTGCAACAACGCCCACACCGGTACCATCGATGCGACACCGCAGTATGCGAGGATCAAGAGTGCCCAGCTCTTTGCATCCATGATGAGTAGAGTTGATATTTTTGTGCCGAACCAGGAGAGCGCAAGTGTCGCCGGAACAAAAATAATCGTCACCAGCCAGAGTGGTGGATTCAAATAACGTTGCACAAACCCCATCACCACCGCAAGGACCAAATACATTACGGACGCAGCCGCAACTGCTCCTCCTGGATTGAATTCAATTTCAGAGCCCGCAAGTTCCTCCGTTACACCGGTGAAACTCGCAGCCGTAATATCTGCAAAGGCAACAATGACGTACACAAGTGCAATCCAGATGAAGAGCATCATTGCCAGACCGGCACGTGAACCAAGCTGCGCGCGTGCTATTTCAGCCACCGAGCATGCACCATGTCGCACAGATGCCGTCAAGCTGCTGAAATCATGCACAGCACCAATGAACACAACACCAAGACTGATCCAGAGCACGCACGGAACCCATCCCCACGTCTGGCAGGCGAGGATAGGGCCGGCAATAGGACCCGCTGCTGCAATCGCCGAGAAGTGTTGGGCAAAGAGATAGAACGGTTTGGTAGGAACGAAATCGACGCCATCGTTTACCTTGTTGGCGGGAGTGACATTCGTATCATCAATCTCAAATTGCTTCGCCACCCATCTTCCATACATTCGATAGGCCACGACGAGCAGAACGATGAATGAAACAGCAAGAAGGGACAAGGTCATGGGTAAGAATTTCCCGTTGTGAATCGTTGTGCCGTTCTGTCGCTGTGGTTAGTTTTAGAAGGCATTGCGAATGTAGTTGATCTTCGGCGGACGTTCCATAAAGCGGACCGTTACCACATCGAACCGGCAGTCCTGTTCTTTGATCTCGTGTTCATACAAATACGCTTCAGCGATACGTCGGATTTGCTGTTGCTTTCTCGGAGTGACGGCATATTCTGGCTCGCCGAATTCATCGGTCTTGCGCCCTTTCACCTCACAGAAGACCAATGTCTCGCCGTCACGTGCAATGATGTCAATTTCACCATGACCATATCTGTAGTTCATCTCAACGATCTCCATCCCGAGTCGTTTCAGATGGGCCATGGCAAGTTGCTCGCCGGCGTTGCCTTTTTCTTTTGTGGTAAGAGGCATGGGGCTTAACCACGGAGACACAAAGAGACAGAGGTACACAGAAGAATATTATAATGTCCCATTGATGAGCCTCTTGATTTCGTCCTTGAGTAGCACAACGTTGAAGTTGATCAGTAATCCCAATCGTTTGTCCGCCAACTTCAAATAGGATAGTAGTTGGGCTTCATGGATCGGAGCAAGAACATCAACTGATTTGAGTTCTAGAACTAGTCGATTTTCAACAAGCATATCGAGGAAAAAATCCTTGTTAAGCGTCTCGCCTTTATAGTGAACAGGCACTTGTACTTGCTGTCTAAACGCTACTCCACACTTTCTCAGTTCTCTCGCCATGCAGTGCTCGTAGACCGATTCAAGAAGTCCTGGCCCTAATTCCCGGTGGACCTCAATCGCAGCACCAATTACCCTCTTGGTAAGGCCATTGTATTCCGCCTCTGTGAATCTCTGTTCCTCAGTATCTCTGTGGTAAAGCATGATGTCAGAACTCGAGTTCCAATTGGTTCTTGACCTCAAACGACCTTCGATGAATCTCGCATTGCCCGAGACGGAGGAGAGCATCGCGGTGCTCCTTGGTCGCGTACCCTTTGTTCGAAGCAAAACCATAGCCGGGATAAAGTGTGTCGTACTCCATCATTAACCGGTCGCGTGTCACCTTTGCAATGATTGACGCAGCAGCAATGGAAAAACTCAGGGCATCGCCTTCAACAATGGTGGTGTACGGGATGCCGATATCCGCAAACCGGTTGCCATCGATCAACAGGTGCTCAGGGATAACCGTCAGCCGCCGGACCGCTTCATGCATGGCCCGGTATGTCGCATTCAGAATATTGATCTCATCAATCAATGCGTGGTCGACAATTCCCACTCCAACGGATGTCGCATGAGCCATGATCAGGCCATACAGTTCTTCACGCTCTTCCGGGCTGAGTTGTTTGGAATCGTTCACACCAAGAAGGAAAAGGTCCGGCGCAAAAACCACAGCAGCGGCAACTACAGGCCCGGCCAACGGTCCCCGTCCCGCTTCGTCAATGCCGGCAACAAGAGTTATGTTCGTCTCCCACAACTCCCGTTCGTGTTTGAGCATGTGCCGACGACGCTCTTCGATTTCCTCCGGTGTCAAGTCAGAATTCATTGATCAACCCGAAATGTACCTTGCCGGTACTGAACGAATCCCCTTCGCCAAGGGCGAAACTTACCCCCATAATGCCGAGACCGGTTTCCAATTGAATCCCGAGACCGTAACCGTACTTGAACTCATCTGCTTTGGGATCCCCTAACACGTCGTCGGCAGGGCGCAGATAATATCCCGTGTCAATAAATCCATAGATGAACGAACGCCGTGCAAGCAGCAAACGATATTCGGTATTCGACCAGGCAACTCGTGAACCAAAGAACTGGTTTTCACGATAACCGCGGAGTGTGCGCATTCCACCAAACCGGAACATCTCGCTTTCTTCAAGCTGGCCGCTCTTCAGTTCACGACCGTGAAGGCCGACCGCGACAACCTGACGTGAAAATGTTGTCAGAAAGAAATCAAGGTCAAGACTGAACCGTTGCACGGTGACGTCGGTCCGGAGACGTGAAGCAATCGAAGCAGGAACGTTCTTGATCTTCTTCGATCCATATTGATAGTCGGTGCGATAGCGCGCACCACTGGTTGGTGCGTACGGATCGTCTCTTGTATCATATTGCAGTTCGGCACCGACAGTGATGGTCGAACTCCGGAACACACGAGCCGAGAGTGAATCAGAAGGGATGACACTCTCTGAGCTGAAGAGGGCTGCAATGGAAAGCTCTTCGGTGAGCATGAATTCCCCTTTTACATCAAACACCCGCCGCACAAAGGTCGTATCTTGTCGTCGCTGAAAGAAACCGCCGCCAATGTTTACCGGAAATCCAAATATCCAGGGCTCGAGGTATCGCAGACCAAGCTCCTGGGAGAACCTGTCCTCGCGCTGCCAACGGAAACTGAATTTCCGACCGGTTCCAAAGAGATTGCGCATGGACACTGAAGCAAGGCCGGTCACATAACCTGATTCATCCGCTGTAAGGCCCGGTTGGTAGCCGAGAACGCCATCGAATGTATTGGTATTCCCCTCCTGCACTTTTATCAGAAGCCCGCCTTTGCTGTTACGGATGTACAGCTCCGGGTCAGAGACTTCCGAGAAGATATTCAAACGCCGAAGCCGGGGTTTAATGGCATCAATTTTCTGCGCGGTGAAGACTTCACCAAACACGAGGCGGGTTTCCCGCACAACCACCGAAGCGTTGGTTTCTTTGTTCCCTTCAACACGAACCTCGTCGATCTTGATTTGTTCCTTTTCATCAATATGCAGGAGAAAATCGAGGAGGACTGTGCCATCACCATCGCGGGCGCCTACTTGCTCCACCCGGCATTCAGCAAACGGGTATCCCAACGCCTCGTACCGACCGAGAAGCGCATCAACATCCTGCTCAAGTACGACTTGATCCAATACCGTACCTGGCGACGAATCAAAGTGACCGATGATTTCCTCTTCGCTCAATACTTGCTGGCCCACCGTCGCAAGCGTACCGAGGACATACTTCCTTCCTTCATCGACGTTCAATTCAAGTTCTACCGTTGCACTGTCGGTGGAGAACACGAGTCGTGGTGACTTCAGAGAGGCCTCGTAGTATCCTTGCCGATCGTACCGTTCTTTGATGCCCCGCAGATCATTCTTAAGAACAGCAGCAGAAAATGGAAGTCCAATCCCCGTAGACATGTCTCCCAGAATCTCGCGCGTAGTGAAGACAGAGTTCCCGATCACGGTAATATCGGTCACAACAGGTGAAGCAGAATGCGCGCTGGTGATAACCAGGAAGAAGCAGATGATAAGCAAAGGTGTTCGGGCGTTCAGGAACATGGCAGGATCAGTTGGCCATTCAGCAGTTATGGTTCAATGCAGACCAAACGTTTAGTCCTTGGTTCTCTGCCAGACTTCCCAGATGGGCGTGGTGAGACGATAATCTCCGAACCCGTTTTGGTCCACAAATACAAACTGATGGTTCAGTTCATAGTACGACCAGACTTCATAAGGCTTGGAATCGATGTCGAATGGATGCCTGTCGACATTGTTAGGTGCCCCGAAGATAATATAGACCATGCCCATGTCGGTGCGCCAACCCTCGGAATAATTCTTGAAGTGCTTGTTGGCATAGTCAACCTTGGCGTAGTATTCCTCCATCTTCTCATTGCGCGGAGTATTCGGATTTGTATCTTTGGACTTCCAGAACTCGAGAAAGCGCTTTTGCCTCTCCTCGGTTGTTGCCCCCGCCTTTATGTGGTCAAGTTCCTTTTCCTTGGTAATATACTGCATCTGCTCAATCGCAAGTTCAAGGTCATCGACCCCCTTGGGAAGTCCGCGCCAGCGAACCATGAACAAACGGCTTGTCGTAGACAATGGAGGTGGATCGAGACTGGTGTCTTTCATCAATGGGAATGCCTGCACGTACACAGTATAATTACCAAGCGATAACGGAGTGTTGTCGATCTTCATGAACACCTGACTGCGGCCCGTCGCAAGCCACTGGACAGTATCAACCGTGAGTTTTATCTCCCGTTTTTCATTGAACACCGTTGCCCTCAGGAGGAAGGAATCCTGAGTAATGTTATTGTAGGATTCAAAAAACAAGTGAAAACCGTCGGTCAGGTTGCCGACATTGGCGGAGACACTCGGTACAATGCTCGTCCGATCGCCATCGGTGCTGAGTTTTCTCACCAGCATGATGTCGCTCAATGCGAATGGTTGATGCGCAAAATCCGGGACGGTGATTTCCCGAACAAGGCGTTTCGAAAAGCGGGTCTCGCCATCACGCAGGATGGTATTAATCGAATATTTTCCGGGAACGACTTCAAAGACTCTCTGGGTCAGGCTATGCGTCTGCGGAGACACGGATTCATCGAATGATGCAGCGTTGATGTTCTCGGTCCATTGCTTCTCATTCACGAGACGACCGGCGGAGTCATACAGGATCACCGACATCTCATACGATGCGTAGTACTTTTCCTCTTTCCGGATAAACGTCAGGTCTTCATAGCTGACTTGAATAAATACATCGAGGCGACTGAGCGGCGAATTTACTGCGGCAAAACTGATTGCATCCACCTGGTACGGGAGGTCTTCTTCAATCACCGGGTTCTCAACAGCTTCAACCTGGGCCTGCACGATATTCCCCCCCAACACCGAGGCACACATGAGACCGAACCATTTCTTCATGACAACCTCCTTGAACATCTCGACCTTTCAATGTGAGAACAGAGATGGTGGGTGCAGTCTACACGACTTTTCCATACAAATCATACTCAGAAGCATCAATAATTTCAACAGTGCAAAATGTCCCCACCTGTAGTCCTTCGCTGCCGGAAACAAACACCTCGTTATCTATCTCAGGAGCATCTGCAGCCGTGCGACCGACAAACTGATCCCCTTCCTTCCTTTCCACTATCATTTTCTGTTTTGAACCAATCAAGCACTCATTCTTGCTCTCCGAGATTTCCCGTTGCGCCTCCATAATCGCCGCTTTACGATGTTCTTTTTCCTCATCGGAAACCGGATCTTCCAGAGGGAATGCAGTTGTGCCGTCCTCCTGTGAATAGGTGAACACGCCAAGCCGGTCAAACTTCTCTTCCTGCACAAACTCCAGTAGTTCATTAAACTCACGCTCACCCTCTGCAGGATAACCAACGATCAAGGTTGTGCGGAGAGTAATACCCGGCACCCGCTCCCTGACTTCTGCAAGCAGTTCTTTCAGAGCGCGCTTCGAAATGCCCCGTCTCATGGATTTCAGCACCTCGTCTGCAACATGCTGGATGGGCATGTCCATGTACTTGCAAATATTAGGATGACGGGCAATCACGTCAAGTACGTCCTTCGGAAACTTTGCCGGATATGCATACATTAACCGTACCCATTCCAAACCATTGATATCGGCGATGCGTTCAAGCAATTCCGGTAACCGGCGTTGTTGGTAGATGTCCAATCCGTAGTACGTGGTGTCCTGTCCGATCACCACAAGTTCCTTCACACCGCGGGCAGCAAGTCCCTTCGCCTCGGCTACAAGTTCTTCCATGGTTTTACTGACGTGCTTCCCCCGCATTATGGGAATTGCACAAAACGAGCAGGGATTGTCGCATCCTTCGGAAATCTTGAGGTAGGCAAAGTGTTGCGGCGTGGTCAGTGTCCGCTCACCAAGAAGCTCGTACTTGTAGTCACCGCCAAGTTCCTGCACCACATCCTTCATCTGGTTGGAACCGAAGAAGCCGTCGACTTCCGGAATCTCTTTTACAAGTTCCTCCCGGTATCGTTCGGTCAGGCAACCCATGGCATACACCTTTTTGAGCTTGCCGCGGGATTTCCGCTTGACGTTCTCAATGATGACGTCGATGGATTCCTCCTTCGCGGCTGCAATGAAGCCGCAGGTGTTGATGACGGCGATATCCGCGTCTTCAATGGTAGGCGACAACTCGATGTTGCTGAGTTGCAATTGCGCCATCAGCTTCTCGGAATCCACGATGTTCTTGGCACAACCCATCGTGATGACGTGAACCCTTTGCTTTCTTGCTATTTCCTTCTTGATCATCAAAACACCACAAAGTCCAGGTAAAAGAACAACAACGGCGCTACAAACATAAGACTGTCGAAGCGATCCAACACTCCACCATGACCGGGGATCAAGTCCGACGAATCCTTCACGCCACTGTCACGCTTGATTAGTGATTCCACCATATCTCCCAACTGTCCGAACAGGCCAACAATGCCGCCGCAGATACACGCAGTCGTCAGACTCATATACGGCAGGACGAGCGATCGGGCAACGACAAATGTCAGCACCGCAACGATGAAACCTGCTACCGCGCCTTCCCAGGACTTATTCGGACTTACCCGCGGAAAGAGCTTGTGTTTTCCCCACCATGTTCCGGCAAAATACGCAGCCGAATCACACAACCAGATTGCGGCGAAGATCGTGATAATCGTATATCCGCCCCAATCATAGATCTTTCCCACGACTTCCGGAGGAATTGCAATTCCATGCACATCAAAATGCAAATACACCGGGAAGTCCTGGGGAATAAACAGTTCACGCAGACCGATGAGCGAACCCATAAACAGAGAAACGTAAAGCACACCAAACAGGGTCACCCCGATATTGCGGGATGCGGTTCCCTTGTTTCTGAACAATTCAACGAGCAATACCAGCGGTACAAACAGCAGCAAGAGAATGAGCACAAGCTGCGTCATGGATGGAAGCGGAACTGCGATGCCAAGCGTGGCAAGGTACTCCAGGAGAGCGAACTGTAGACGGTAGTGGAAGAATGCCGCGTTGACGCACACACCGAAAAACAGTCCGACAAGAGTCTGTGGTACAGCGCCCCGACGCCGCGCGAGCTGGTAGAACTCATGAAGCGCCAGACTCGATACAAGCGTCACAAAACAAAAAAAATAAAAACCTCCCGCCATAATCAGCAGGAGGATAATAGGAATACTAACGAGCGCAACGAGAACGCGTGTGGTGAGATTTGACAATGAGAGATTTCGTGATGTTAGGGGGATACTTCTCCGACCGCCTCACCCTCCACTGCACGCAAAAATCGCTGTGCCTCGTCCAGTGACTCAATTGGCACCATCACTTCTGTTACCGCGAGATCACCAATTGTAGCCACGTTCATACGATCGCTTTGTGAAAGAACGAGCGCTGCAATGCCCGCACCTTCCAGATTTGCCTTGATCATTTCCGCTTCGTATGAGGTACCTGTAGTGCATGCAACGACCCAGTTAAACGCTGTCTTCACATGTTCATCGCTGGTGCAATATGTTCTTCCAAATTTCCTGACAGCACACTTGGCACACAACGCCTTCCGGCAAATCACACAGCATCCGACCACCTCGTTTTCGCGATGGACGTCGCAGTGTATCGGACGATCTTCCATATCCACCCAACTCAACACTATCCCGCAATGGGGACAAAACACAGCATCCTCTGGTACCTGTTCAGCGCAGGAGTCGCAAACGAATCGCTCTCCCTGTTCAAGGGTTGCCTCACAATCGGGGCACCGGGTTTTGCCTTCCGTGTACTCGTAGCCGCATTCTTTGCAGTAGGGCATGTCATCCTCCTCTTCCGGCTGTGTCTGTGGCGGGCGATGTGACACGTACAAAATAGTAAGTCGCCGCAAGAAATACCAGTCCGAATACGAGAAAGTTGGCAAGCACCAATAAGGGGGTTGGCGTTGATGTTGGTGCCACTGCCACGAATTCATCGTCGAGTTGCATGTATATTGCGGCACATGCAATGAAGTTATTGAAGAAATGGGCGGAAATGGCCACCGTGAGGTTTTGTGAGCGATATGTAATGAAGCCAAAAAACGAACCCAGCCCCACAAGGGCAACAAACGAGAAGGGATTAACGTGATACGCCGCGAAGATCACACCGGTGATAATTGCGGCCTTCAAGGGCATTGCTCTTTCTTCAAATGCCCGCTGAATTAGCCCGCGAAAGAACAGCTCCTCGCAAATTGCGGGGGTGAGAGCAACCACCACCACAACAAAAAGAAACTCCTCAAACGATTTGGCCGAAATAAGAAGCCGGTACATTTGCTCCAGGATTCCCTTGAACGTATCAATCAGCTCTTCCAGTTTTTCCGGAAGCGGGATCGATCCTTGCAGAGCCATGTATGCTTGTAACACTTGCTGTAGAGCAAAGACAGCTACGACAGTGAGAATCACTTCGCGATAGTCCGGCACCTTCAAACGGAAGAATCCACGTTGACCGGGGTATCGCAAACGGACAAGTATGAGTGTCGGAAGAAGAATGAAGAGCACCTGACCGATCAGTGTGGCCCACCGGATTGCCTGAACGTTCTCCTCGGTGACCTGTGCTTTGAACAACAGAAGCGTTATCAAACCACCGACCACTTGGTACAACACAAAAATGAGCGCAAGTGAGAGAATGGCAAACGGTACCGGCTCGAGCCGTTGCAGGATCGGGAGTGATGGCACAGGTTGTACCGGTTTTTCCGGAGAGTCCGGCTGTATGTTGGGCGATTCATTCACGGTTTGATCCATCCCACTTTTCAGTGTCAACCTCGCACAGCACCGAGTGCAAGTCATTGAATACAATTGTCTCTGGAGACATCGGCATGAGTGGCAACTCAAACTCTGTTTCTTTTCCCGTAACGAAGGACCGTACGCGTGCATACTGTTCATTGGCGAACTTGATCAGCAGGGTAACATTGGCCCTGAATTTCCCCGGGACATTGTCTTGGCGGACCCGACACCGTACTCTATACTTTCCATCCGGTGTCTTCTCGACTTTATATGCAAACCTGTATTTGGGGATCGCGGTGTCATACACCCACTGTTCAAAGAACCAACTCATATCCTCCCCCGCATGTTTCGAAACAATGCGTTCAAAATCTGCTGTCGTTGCTTTCTTCCCGACGTAAGAGGCATAAAAATCTCGCATCAGGTTCGTAAACTTGTTCTCGTTCATGGTTTTCAGATCGAGAAACATGCTGCGAAGCATGTGAACCACCCACGCGCCCTTCTTGTAGATGATAAGAGAATAGTCGCCACCGGTTGTGGAGCTATGAGTCCGTCCTCCGAGCCAGATCGGTCCGGCTTCCTGGCCTTTCCCAAAGATGAATTTTCGGTTACTGACTATCTCGTCCCTCCATTTCTCCAACATTGCGAAGAACTTTGAATTATCCTTCAATGCTGTTTGCATGAACCACAGCCCGGAGTAATCAGAGAATCCTTCACTCAACCACTGGTCATGGTATGTGGCAAAATCCACACCGATACCCCACCATTGATGTGCAACCTCATGAGCCCTGAAAACCTCCTGCTCACCCGATTGGCCTGTAAGCTGGTAAGTCGCCCAGGAAAGGTGGATGAGTCCGGGGAACGCCTCACCATGCAAATATGGTATTTCAGTAACGTAGAGTCTATCAACATGGCACTTCCCGTACACATGCTGGAAGAATTTGACGCTATTGGCAACATCAGTTCCCACCTGCTCTTCCATATTCGCACCGGACAAAATTCCGCTTTGTATCAAGGCGGATCCTATCTGTTGATGTCCAATTTCTGTCATTAAGACCGTGACTGGTGGAATCCCGTTTTCTTTGATCTCATACTCTTCAAAGTAGCCGATATTGAAAGACGCGTTCCGCGTCGGAACTTGTGTAATCCATCTGGATGAAACCACGTCATCATTCTCTACCGAGGAGACGGGTTCACCAACACTCACAAACTTCATTGCTGAGGGCGTATGAAAAGTAAGGTCAAAGCTGGTGGGGGTTCTATACCCGTAACGCGGATACCACCCGCTGGGAGACTTGATCGAAATCCATCCAAATTCGTTTCTCTCCAGTAGTTCACCATGATAGTACACTTGCAAGGAGCATACCTGGCCGGGGGCGAGCGACGTAGAACTCATCACCCAGAGGGTGGTGGTCTCTTTGCCTCGCCGGAACTCAGCCGGGACACCAGAAGGCCAGAACATTGAATCGATCTCGAGTTCATCATAGAGTTCAAACTGAATCCATCCCTGACGGTTTGCAAGCGGTGTAAACTTCACCGTCGCCGACGCAGAAAAGTCCAAATTGTCTTCGACCCTGGACTCAATTGTATATCCCAAAGTTCGTATTCTGTTCTTATGAGCGGGGTCATCAATACCGCGGCTTCCGTATTCGCCATGGGTGTCAAACTCGCTTACGCTCTCGAATACGTGTTCTCGCGTCTGCTCGTTCCTCCTTCCGAAACTCACTTCTTCGTCGAAGTATGGGTTCACCTTGAAAAACAGTGGATCAGAAGCTCCAATATGTGCATAGAAAAGATCGTTGACCTCTTTCTCCAGAAATGCGTTCATAAAACTATCATCAAAATCACCTGCTTCTTCGTCTACGAGATAATCGAGAGCCGACTCGATATTGTCTTCGACGGATGAATGGACTTCGTTCTTGCCGAACCGCAGTTTTCGCGAAAGCTCTTCGGCGGTCGTGTCCGCGAAGAGCAGGAACAGAAACGTAAACTCCTCGTCCATTGAATCCTTCTCAAAGAATCTATGGAGCTGCTGTCGTTCAACATTCGTCGGCGGTTTCATTGAAAATCTGCCTTTGCCCCGGTACACGGCCGCGCACACCCGGCCTTCAACGGGTTTGCACAAGTACAAAGTACCATCTTGAAGATGGAACCTGCCTGCATCACGTTCGATAGTAACATTATGCACAGGTGCAATGTTCTGTGGATCCGGAGCAAGTCCCACGAATTGAACGAAGATAGAATCATAGACTCGGGCAGCATTATTTACGGGAGTCGCAAATGTGGGAATGTAAAAGCAAGAACAAAAAAGGATGAAAGCCGGAATCCGAAGGGGGAGTATCTGCACAATTATCTTTCTAGTATTTCATGGCTGGATATGCCTCTCATTTTGTTTTCGCCCGCACCATCGCCGCCAGCAGCGGGATCATGATCTCGTGATGACCTGTAAAATAAAAACCCCTGCCGCCGTCCTGTGTCGGGCGAAGGCGGACATTCATTGTGGGACGGTAGTGATTGTTCATGTCGAACACTGCCGTGGTAAATCCTTTTGCCTTTGCTCCAAGGTTGCGCGCAACTGTAAGAGCCTTCAGGAATACTTCAGGCATGATCACCGCCGATCCGACATTCAGTACAACGCCACCTCCCACCAATCGTTTGCAAGTTTCGGCAAGAGACTTGAAATCCCGGAACGTCATCTCTCCCGTTGCTGCACCATCCATACTGGGTTGCTGATGGATTGTGTCGGTACCAATCGCTGCGTGTACAGTCACAGGAGTGAGTGAAGAGACACATGCGGCCAGGAGACTCACGTTCCGATTCGGCGCATGGAGATCCAGGAGCTTTCGACCGAGCGCTTCGCCATAGCCGAGATTACTCCCCTCGAATGCCTGCTTCAAAGTCCCATTAATTAACTCCGCCGTCTCCCGTACCATACCGAACCGTCCGTCCAGCATGTTCTCCGCAACATCTTCCGACGTCTGTCCCCACATCGCCGTTTCAACATCGTGGATGGCTGTGGCGCTGTTCATCGCAACTGCGGTAATCATATCACGCTTGATCAAATCAATCAATACCGGAGCAAGTCCGACTTTCACGACATGAGCGCCCATCATCAGGATGACGGGCTTGTTCTTGCGACGGGCAAGCACGATGTCATCGACAAGCTGGTGGAGGTCTTTTGCAACGAGAATGTCCGGCAGACTGTCGGCAAAGTCCTTGAATGACCCGCCATTGAACGGGCGTGCAAAATCCTTGAGCGAGACCTTGCTCTTTCGACTCTTGATCGAAATCGTCTTGATCTTTGAAAGGTCGGCCCGCCTGGGGCCGGACTTTTGCTTAGTCTTCTTCAACTTTGGCTCCCAATGGCCCGATCAATCCTGAATACTCACGAAGCTCAACATCAATGGAACCGATAAGAACTTTGGTATTCACTCGTACCGGTATTTTACGATCATCATCAGACAACCAGATAACGATGCGGCCTTCACTCTTAAACAATCCACCCTCTTGCACGAGTGGCTCAACCACGATCGTCTTGAATGTTCCCGCGCCCACTTCAATCTCCTGCCGGCCAAGGAATTTTACCCGCAACTCGTGACTCTTGTCTTTATAAAAGTTATGCAGCAACGGTCCTTCACCGATTTTCAGCGTGGAGTAATCAAGAGTACGTGCAAAGTAAAATGCCGACATGATGTCATGGACATACGGAGCAATCGGATATTCTCCCTCCGTGGTCTTGGCCACGTGGCGATACTGGTCGAATTCCGCAATGAAATCACGGCGATATGTTCCTTCACGGATATGCTGTTCGAACCTCCACGGAGCAATGGTCTCCACATCAATAAACGTATAGTACCGATCCTCCACTTTATAGAAGCTGGAGATAAATGAATTGGAATTGACCTGGAACTCCACTTTGTAACACTTGCGACCGGCAATCGAGTCATACTTGGGGACCCACATGATTGCCTCACCGGCGTTGACAAATTTCCAGTTCACATCAAAAACAAGTCTCTCTCCCACCCCGAACGCCGTGTTCTCTATCTTGCGGAGTGTCACGGACTGAAGCGAATCTTCCCGTGCTAGTGAATCGGCAACATGCCGGATGGAATCCTTCACGGCCTGGGCATTCAGTGCTTTTGCAACGGAATCGGCCCGAAGAGCAGTAGCGATACTGTCAGCGCGCAGCTTTGCACGCTGGGCAGCAGTCGGTTTTTTCTTCTTGGTTGTTTGCGTGGACTTTGTCTGGGCGTCAAGCAATCCAGCCATTGCGATGACCACAATTAGAGCCAGCGCAATAACCCCAACCTTGTTCATGTGCTTATTCATGCAATGCCTTCCCTGCAAGTTCCTGTCCCTTGAGAAGCCCCGTTGCCGCTTTGTGAACTTCCTGAACGGTTATACTCTCCATGCACAAACATCGTTCTCCCTTGTTTCCTGTGCAATCGGCACACGCTACCGGTTGACTGGGAGTGAAAACAACCTTTTTCTCTGTATAGGGTCCCCACCGTTTGGCGCTCATTGGTGTATGCTGGGGATAGAGACCGATCACCGGAGCACCAACTGCGGCAGCAACATGAATTGGCCCCGTTGAGTTGGCCACAAACAGACTTGCCATTCGGGCCAACGCCGCGAGCTCCTTCAATGTCAGTTTGCCGGCAAGTGAGCGCGCTACTCCGCCGGAAGCTTCAATGACGCGGGAAATCTGCATTGACTCGGCCGTGAGGCCGGTGACAACAACTTGCACATGCTGATCGCGCACCAATTCTGCGGCGAGCTTGCCAAAACTCTCCGGACTCCACTCTCGCGCAGAACCTCCGCTTCCGGGGTGAACCACAACGATCTCTCGATTCACGTCAATCCCTGTCTCGGTCAGAACAGACTCAACATGTGCTTGCGTTGAAGGTTGGATGTCGATAAAAAACTCCGGCGTGCCCGTCGCATTGCACCCGACAGCCTTGAGAAGATTCAGATTGTACTCCAGCTCATGTCGCTGCGCGTCTTTGCGGTGTTCATACACCCGTTTGTTGAACAGAAATGAATAATAGCGATACCCTGTACCGATGCGAATAGGGATTCCCGCCCTGAACATCAGCCATGCGAGTCTGAGCGTTGGATACACAACGATGGCCGCATCAAACTGTTTTATCTTGAGAGCTTTCCTCATTTCACCAAATCGTGTCAACCCCGACCCGTCATCGTACCAGATCAATTCGTCGACGTGCGGATTTCCCTCGATGATCTCGCCGGTATATCGTCTCAGCAGCATCGCTAAATACGCATCAGGGAAACACCTACGGATGAGGGGCAACATCGGAAGGGTGAGGATAACATCACCGAGCCGGTCGGTACGAACGAGCAAAATTCGCTTGATGGTGGAGGAATCTGAACCACGTACAGACAAAAGGAATCGGCTCCTGATGTATATGAAAACACGGAGCAATATAGCCGACGGCGGGAAGAATTGCAAG
>CAZIHJ010000063.1:15163-16595 GCA_964538485.1 uncultured Chitinophagales bacterium
AAACTCAGCGCTATTGCTTCACCGTCAGTTCCTTCTTCTCTTGCAACAATGACTGGTGATGTTCAAGATATTCACGCACGGGCTCACCACGCAATGTTGCTTCCTTCATCTTCCGCTGATTTTCTGCAAGGAGATTATCGATTTCCTGACGGCGGAGAATGGCGAGACACTGTTCAGCGATCTTCCAGGGGTCCACTTCTTCCGGCATTCCACCCTGTTCTGCCCACCCTTTGCTGATCTCATATTTGGTGAACATCAGATCGGCAATAACGCTCTTCGCTCCTTCATCCTCCATTTCGTTCATCAGTGAACTCGCATCCCACTCGCCACGCGCTTCAGCGTGCGATACCATACGTCGAACCAGCATCCCCGGTATTCGATCACCAAACACTTCGGGTGAGATATGTGAGAAGACCGCATTCACCATGTCGTTGCCGTGCTCAAGCATGAGTTTCAACAAGTCCCGCTGCACCACCGGAAGTTCTGTTCTCCGCTTTCCGCTCTCCGCCTTCTGTTCCTTGCCCTCCACTTTCTGCTCTCCACTTTCCGCTTTCCGAATTCCGCTTTCCGAATTCCGCTCTCCGCTCCACCCTCTCCGTTGCCCCACCATCTTCTCCAACTCACGGAACAACACATTCTCGTAGATGTCGTACTTCTCCGCCACACTCTTGATATAGAAATTCCGCTTTATCTCGTCCTTCATCTTTGCAATCGTTTCGACGATGGAGCGGACGGCCCGGGTTTGCCCTTCAGGTGTTGAGAGAATTCCCTCTGCCTGGAAGGTTCTGACCTTGAAATCGAGGAATGATGCAGCGCCTTCGAGCAACTTGGCGAACGCCTCCCCGCCATTCTTCTTCACAAAGGAGTCCGGATCATCTCCGGCGGGCAACTCGGCGACTTTCACATCGAGACCCTGTTCGATAATAAGATCGACGCCACGGAGTGTCGCTTTGGAACCGGCGGAGTCAGCGTCATATACAAGCACGACCTCTTTTGCGTATCGGCTGATGAGTTTTATCTGCTCCTCGGTGAGCGCTGTGCCGCTTGATGCAACAATGTTTTCTATTCCCGACTGGAACACAGAAATAAGATCAGCGTATCCTTCCACGAGGATTGCGTACTCCTTGTCCCGGATGGCTTCCTTTGCATGAAAGAGTCCATAGAGATTCTGGCTTTTGATATACACCGGCGTTTCGGGCGAGTTGATATACTTGCCCGGCACGGGATCATCCTCGCGCATCTTGCGGGCACCGAAGCCGATTGTGCGACCCGATGCCGAGAAGATTGGAAACATCGCCCGGCCACGGAAACGATCATAGACGCTTGTCGCACCTTCTTTGCGGGTGACCAGTCCGGCTTTCTCAAGAATCTCGATCGAGACTCCCTTCGCCTGCGCATGCTTCACCAGATCGTCCCAGGAATTCATCGAGTA
>CAZIHJ010000064.1:0-16520 GCA_964538485.1 uncultured Chitinophagales bacterium
ATCCATTTGATACGCCGTAATTCCATCGGCAGTACCTGCAACCTTGAAGTCCATGTCGCCGAGGTGATCCTCGTTGCCGAGGATGTCGCTGAGGATGGCAGTACGATCGCCTTCCTTCACCAATCCCATGGCAATACCGGCAACCGGTTTCTTCAACGGTGCGCCGCCATCAAGCAACGCAAGCGTCCCGGCACAGACAGTCGCCATGGAAGAAGAGCCGTTGGATTCGAGGATATCCGACACAAGCCGCACTGTGTAGGGGAAATCCTTTTCGTCGGCCATCATGACCTTGAGTGAGCGCTCTGCAAGGTTGCCGTGACCGATCTCGCGCCTGCCGGTACCGCCCAGTCTTCCCACCTCACCAACCGAAAACGGCGGGAAGTTATAGTGCAGCATAAACCGCTTGGTGGAATCGGGCAGGAGTCCATCAATCATTTGTTCGTCGAGCTTCGTACCGAGCGTGAGCGTCGTAAGACTCTGTGTCTCGCCGCGCTGGAAAAGCGCTGAACCATGTGTCCGGGGAAGAATCCCGACTTCAATGGCAATCGGACGAACGTCAGTCAATCCTCTTCCATCAAGTCGTTTTCCCTTGGCAAGAATCATCTCGCGCATTTCCACATATTCCATATCATGAAGGACAGCGTGGATGGCCTTCGCCTGGTCCGGGAATTTCTCGGCCAGAGCAGCAGAAACTTCAGCATAGATATCTGCCGTTTTGTTGGCCCGCTCCTCTTTGAGAAGCGGCATATTGGCGAGATCCTTGATGCGATTGCCAGCAGCTTGCTTCACTGCGGCAAGCAGTTCACTATTGTCATCCTTGGCTGGCGCTGTACGTTTTGGCTTGGCAATATCCTTGACCAATTCTTTCTGCAACGCGCAGAGTTGCTTGATAAAACCGTGAGCAAATTCAAGAGCATCAAGCATCACCTGTTCGGAGATTTCATGCGATTCGCCTTCGACCATCAAGATCGAATCCTCGGTACCGGCGACAGTGACGTCGAGGTCAGCGCTTGCCAACTCCGAGAACGTCGGATTGACTACCAGTTTGCCGCCGATACGGCCCACCCGCACTTCAGCAACCGGGCCTTCGAAGGGAATATCCGAGAGCATCAACGCTGCCGATGCGGCAACTGCACCGAGAACATCGGCGTCATGTTCCTGATCGGACGAGTACACAGTGACGATGACCTGTGTCTCGCACTGGAACCACTCGGGGAACATCGGACGGATGGGTCTGTCGATCAATCGGGCGGAGAGGATTTCCTTCTCCGATGGACGTGCTTCACGTTTGAAGAACCCGCCGGGAATTTTTCCTGCGGACGCGGCCTTCTCGCGGTACTCGACCTGCAATGGGAAATAGTCAATGCCCTCTTTCGGCACTTTCGTGGCGACGACGGTTGCAAGAACCATGGTATCGCCCAATCGTGCCATCACGGCACCGTCGGCTTGCTTTGCGAAGCGCCCCGTTTCAAGAGAGAACGTCTTCCCTCCAATGTCAGTCTGCTTTGTTATCTTCATACGCTGCTCTTCTTCTTTCTTCTGTCTGTGATTGTGACTCCTGCTCGCGAATTCCGGATCACTTTCTGATCTGCAGATCCGCAATGACCTTCCTGTAACGATCGACGTTCTTTTCCTGCAAATAATCCAGCAAACGACGACGCTTTCCAACCATGCGCAACAAACCGACACGCGAGTGGTGGTCCTTCTTGAATTTATCGAAATGCGGCGTGAGGTCATTGATACGTGCGGTTAGCAACGCAATCTGTACCTCCGGTGTGCCGGTATCAGTCGGCGTCTTCCCGAATTTCTTTACGAGATCCGACTTCATTTCCTTTGTTATTGCCATGCTCCTCTCCTTAATATAAATGCAGTGATGTTGTTATTTTCTTTGCGTTTGCTCCGCAATCAGCCGGAGCGATTCTTCCTTGTCCCTGTGGAGTTGCATTGTCAGTTCCTCCAGTGATGCAAACTTGATCTCCTGTCGCAATTTCCTGAGGAACCTGACGGTGATACTCTCATCATAAAGATCATTGTCAAAATCCAACACATGTACTTCAAGTGCCCGATGCATCCTGTCGGAGATGGTTGGCCGCACCCCGATGTTCATCATTCCAAAATACTCGCCATACGGTGTGTTCACTCCGACGAGATACACGCCGTTTCCGGGTATAATTTTCAAATCATCCGCGGGACGAATGTTTGCCGTCGGATAGCCAATACTCCGGCCTCTTTGGTCGCCCCTTACAACCACACCGGTAATGGCGTACGGATAACCAAGAAACGTCCGGGCTCTTTCAACATCGCCAAGCAAAATAGCATTCCGAATGAGTGTACTGCCAACGGTTTCTCCATTCAACGTGTAGGGATGTACAGCAAACACGGAGAACTTATACTGCTGCCCCATACGCACGAGCTTCTCAATTCCTGCCTCACGATCACGGCCAAACATGTGGTCGTAACCCACGATCACCTCTCCCACACCGATACCGTTCACCACGTATTCCTCATAAAACTCCTGCGAGGTCTTGCGTGAAAACTCGTAGGTGAACGGAATCACGAACAAGACATCTACACCAAGAGCGCCAATGCGTGCAATACGTTCGTCGATTGTCGTCAGGAGTTGTACCGGAGCGCCTCCTGCAACAACCTGCCGCGGATGCGGGTCGAAGGTCACAACGACGCTTCGCTCCTCCTTCATCCGTGCACGAGAGACCACCTCACGGATAATTTCCTGATGAGCAAGATGCACTCCATCAAATGTCCCGACGGCAACGACCGATCCTGCATCATGCTGAATATCTTGCAGGGAATGTACCAACTTCATACAGCATGTCCGACTGCTATGGGTCGATGGTGTCCAAGCTGTTCCAGTGTCAGCGCCCCGTCAAGATGGAACTCGCCGATACGGGTGCGCACAAGCGACGCCACATATGCACCACAACCAAGTTGTGTTCCAATATCATTCACCAACGAACGGACATACGTTCCTTTGGAGCAGACAACAGTAAACTCCACAAACGGAATGGTGATGTCTGAAACCGTGATTGAGGAGATAAGAACCTCGCGTTGTGTTCGCTCGACCTCTTTGCCTTTGCGGGCATACTTGTAGAGTCTCTTGCCGCCGACTTTCACCGCAGACCACATAGGCGGAAGTTGAAGTTGGGAACCGACGAATCCGGCCATCACCTTTCTGATCGCTTCGGCCGTGATGTCTTCCGTGCTGTGGTATTCGGTGATTGGTGTTTCCGCATCGAAGCTTGATGTCCGTGCACCCAACACCATCCCAACCCGGTATTCCTTTTCCATTCCCTGGAAACGATCAATATCCTTCGTCTTCTTCTCCGTACACAGAATCAACAACCCAGTGGCCATGGGATCCAGCGTGCCCGCATGTCCTACTTTGCGAACGTGTAACAAGGTTCGTACACGACTGGCAACATCAAACGACGTCCATCCTCGTGGCTTGTTCACGAGAAGGACTTGACCTTCTCCCTGCTCACGAGGGATCATTCTTGCCTTTGTGTTCATCCTGGTGGATCTGACGGAGCAATGTGTTAATACGGTCCACATGCTCCAGCGTATCATCCAGAAAAAATTGAAGCGCCGGAGTGAATTTCAGCGTGAGCCGTGATGCTACAAGGCCACGGATATGTTGTTTTTGATCTTCCAACATCTTCATCGTACGTGATTTCACATCGGCATTGCCGAAAATGCTGAATGCGACCTTCGCAATTTTGAGATCTGGAGTCATCTTCACATCCGTCACGGTAATGAAACCGTACGATGGGTCACTATAGTCACGTGTCAGGATGCCGCCAAGCTCATGCTTGATGAGCGAAGCCACACGCTCGGTACGAATAGACATGTACTCTTCCCCCGGTTCTAGAGCTTACGCTTTGATTCGACAATCTTGTACGCTTCGATGGTATCGCCCACCTTGATGTCGTTGAAACCCTCAAGGCCGATACCACACTCGAACCCCGCCTCTACTTCACGCACATCGTCCTTGAATCGTTTCAGTGAACTGATCGTACCATCAAACACCTGGATGCCGTCACGGACCAATCGCACCTTGTTGTTGCGCATGATCTTGCCGTCCAGAACGTAGCATCCGGCAATGTTGCCGATCTTGGGCACCTTGAAGACATCACGGACTTCGACTGTACCGACAATTTCTTCCTTCTTCTCGGGAGCGAGCAAACCCTCCAGGGCGGAATGGATGTCGTTGATGGCATCATAAATAATATTGTATGTCCGGATATCGACTTTTTCTTTTTCTGCCAGCCGCCTTGCATTTAAATTCGGCCGGACACGGAAGCCGATAATCACTGCCCCTGAAGCCGCTGCGAGAATAATATCAGATTCGGAGATTGTCCCCACGCCGCTGTGAATGACATTCAGCTTGACCTCTTTGTGATCGAGCTTCATCAAAGAATCCGAGAGCGCCTCGACTGATCCATCCACATCACCCTTGACGATGACGGCAAGCTCTTTGACCTGGCCTTCCTTTATCTGCTGGGAAATATCATCGAGGGTCGTCAGATGCACCTGTCGGAAGTCCTGCTCGCGCTTCAACTGCTGCCGGCGCAAACTGATTTCCCGCGCCTCACGATCGGATGCTGTCACCACAAATGTATCGCCTGCCTGGGGAAAACCATCCAACCCGGTAAGTTGGACCGGTGTCGACGGACCCGCAACCTCCACGCGTTTGCCGCGCTCATCAAACATTGCGCGTACTTTTCCACTGTAAATACCTGCGAGGAACGGATCGACTACTCGGAGCGTCCCCTTCTGCACGAGGACGGTGGCGGTGATTCCCTTCCCCTTATCGAGCTGCGCTTCGATGATTGTGCCCCGGGCAGGACGATCGGGATTGGCCTTAAGATCAAGAACATCGGCTTCAAGGGCGATCTTCTCCAGCAGGACATCGACATTCTTGCCTGTGCGGGCTGAAAGCTCCACCGATTGGTATTTCCCTCCCCATTCTTCCACGAGAATGTTCTTCTCGGAAAGTTGTTGGCGAATACGATCAGCATTGGCGTCCGGTTTATCCACCTTGTTCATGGCAATGATAATCGGAACACCGGCCGCCTGGGCGTGGCTGATTGCTTCGAGGGTCTGGGGCATAACACTGTCATCCGCTGCAACAACAAGAACCACAATATCAGTGACCTGCGCACCTCGTGCGCGCATGGCGGTGAACGCTTCGTGACCCGGAGTATCAAGGAATGTGATGACATTCCCGTTTGCCGTTGTCACCTCGTATGCACCGATATGCTGTGTAATACCGCCCGCCTCACCGGCTACAACGTTGGCGCTCCGGATATAATCCAGCAACGATGTTTTTCCATGATCAACGTGACCCATGATTGTCACAACGGGAGCCCGACGCCGCAATGATTCCGGCGGATCGGGTGTATCTTCAAGCACTTCCTCTTCCGTTACCGCAGTATTGAAGCTAATCTCGAACCCGAATTCGTCAGCAACCAGAGTAATGGTATCCTTATCCAACCGTTGATTGATGGATACCATGATTCCTAGTTCCATACACTTCTTGATCACATCGGCAACATTGACCTGCATGAGATTTGCCAGGTCATTCACAGACAAGAACTCGGTAACGCGGAGCTTACCAGCATCACGTTGGGCTTCTTCTTGCAGCCTCTGCTCCTCTTCTTCGCGCTCCTTGCGTTTCCGTTTCCGCAGCACCGCGCGGCCCGTGACAGCAACATCATCCATTGCTGCAAAGGTACGCCTGATAGCATCCTTCACTTCCGCCTGATCGACATCCTTGTTACGGAGCTTTTTCTTCTTCTTCTTCTTACCGCCATCCTCAACATCGGCTACCTTGGTCTCAACAACCTCGTCGCGGAGTTTTCGCTTTTTCTTTTTCTTCCTGCCACTTTCGTCTGTATCGGGAGCCGGCGGAGGAGGCGGCGTACCGGCAACCGGAGCGGCGGCTTTCTTGCTGGCCGACTTTTTCGGAGCCAGATCAATCTTGCCCTTGATGGTCAGACCGCCTTTTGCGAGCCGTTCCTTTTCCAAAGGCGACAATGATTCTTTCTTTGACGCCGGCTTCGTAACGGATTCTTCCACTTCAGTTGATGCGGCTTCTGTTTCTTCCGCCGGCTCCACACTCTGCACATCGCCATCAGCCGGCGATGGTTCCCCGGATGCCGGCTCAACCTCGGCTTCCGGTGCTGCCAATGGACTCTCGGTTGCGGCCTCAACCTCATCTTCGTGTTTTACGGGTGAAACCTCCTCGCGTGTTACGGGCGGCGCAACTGTTTCAACAACAGTTTCCTTTTTCTCAACTTTCTTCTTGCTGTCACGAATTTCCTGAATCTTCCGATGGTGTTTCTCTGCAACATCCTTTTCCTTCTTGAAGTGAATAAGGATATCCCGCATCATGTCGTCATCCACCGTCGACATGTGGCCTTTCACTTCGTGTCCCTTCTTTCTCAGAAACTCAATTAGCGTTTCGTGTGAAAGATTCAGCTCGGTTGCAAGCTTGTAGACTTTCTTCTTTTTCTCGACCGTTTCGGACATTCGATTCCTTTATTACTCCTTGTGAGGAGCATCTTCCGTTGGTTGCTCCCCGCCCTGTGCCTTTTCCGTCTCTACATTTTTCCCGGCTGATTCCTCTGCTTCTTCCTCTCCGGCATCATCCTCGTCCTCGTCATCATCTTCCTCATCATCAACTTCGGCCTCCTCGAGGTCGCGTTGCAACATTTCTCTGATCTCATTGATCTTTTCGATGGTCAGACCATCGATACCGAGAAGCAGGTCCATCTTGGCATTAATAACATCCTTGGCGGTTTCAAGCCCGGCGTCGATCAGTTTCAGATACAACTCTTCACCAAGTTCCTTCTTGAAGTCCACCAGTTCGATGTCATATTCATCCTCAGCGCCTTCCTTCACCAGGTTGATCTCGTATCCGGTGAGCTTCGATGCAAGCCGGATATTCTGACCGTTCCTGCCTATGGCAAGGGAGACCTGATCGGCACCAACAAGCACGTTTGCCGTTTTCGCCTCGCGGTTCAGTTCAATGGTTTTGAGCTTTGCCGGCGCCAAAGACCGCTGAATAAATACCTCAGACTGATCGCTGTAGTTGATGACATCGATGTTCTCATTATTCAATTCACGGACGATCGTGTGAATACGGACACCCTTCATTCCCACACAGGCACCCACGGCATCAATACGGTCGTCATGGGATTCCACAGCAACCTTTGCACGTTCACCCGGTTCACGAGCAATCTGCTTGATCTCAATAATGCCGTCGTAGATCTCGGGGATTTCCATTTCAAACAGCTTGGCAAGGAACTTTGAGTCTGCTCGTGAAACCACGACAACAGGATTGCCGGAGTTCTTCCGCACTTCCTTGATGACGGCACGAATCGTGTCGCCCTTCTTGTAGCGCTCCTTGAATATCTGTTCGCTCTTGGGCAACAACAGTTCATTCTTGTTATGATTGATGAGTATTTCGTTGCGGCGGATTTGATAGATTTCACCCACAACAATATCACCAATGGCATTACTGTATTCGTTGTAAATCAGTTCCCGTTCAATTTCCTTGATGCGTTGGTTCAGGTTCTGCTTCGCACTGACAACAAGCCGGCGGCCGAATGATACCAACGGCACTACCTCGACAAAATCTTCGCCGACATCCAGCTTCTCTCCGGATATCTCTCGAGCAGTTTCCTTGTCGATCTGTGTTGTCGGGTTTTCCACGGTTTCGACGACTTCGCGTTCAAGAAAGATCTCAATATCTCCCTTGTCCATATTCACCACGACGTCGAATTTGGCATCCTGGCCATACTTCTTGCGAACCATCATGGAAAACACGTCTTCAACAATACCTGTCAGGATATCCTTGTCGATCCCTTTTTCCCGAACCATCTGAGAGAACGATTCAACAATCTCAGAATTCATTCCAACCTCCAAATTGAAAAATATACACTCGTTACCACGGGGCCTTTACTCTGGCTTCTGCAATCGAAGCAAACTCAATATGTAACGGCTCCTTGTTTTTCTTTGACTGAATCACCACACCGGTCTCGTCCAATGCTGACAACGTCCCAATTTGTTCCACCACGGCGTTATCATGTTGGTATTTCACAAGGAGATCCCGGCCAAGATGCTGTTTATACTGCCACGTGAACTTAAGCGGCCGGTCAATCCCCGGTGAAGAGACAATCAACTCATACGAAGGCGGCAGTATTGGATTCCTGTCCATCGCCGCCGCGATCTCCCGACTAATATCCGAACACAGCTCTGTCGTCACCCCGTTTTCGGTATCGACAAACACTTCAACGATGGGGCGTTGGTGCCGCCCACGAAGAACAACATCGAGCACATGTGCTGAATGCATCCGGACACATGGATCGATTAATTGAAGAAGTTGCTCGTTAGCCATTTTTTCCGCAGAACCCGTGCGTTCACCCATCCCAAATAAAAATAGCCCTGAACGGGCTAATCGGAAGGCGACTTAAGATAGGCAGACAGGCACCGAAATGCAAGTCTTTTCTTCAAAAAACCCCGTAAGAAACGGGATTCACGTTGTGTACGAAGGCCAGGTAATGATGGCGTTTTCCCCTTCATATTTCTGCACAGTTCGACGAAAAACATCCGGTACATTCATGGGTTGGTTCGTCAGGTGATTGAGCCAAACGTGAATGGAGACGTTGGTGGCAACCCGCCGCTGGGTCTCGGATTCCTCCAGAATCCCCTCAAAAATAAAACTGGTGTTCTTAATGGATGAAATTCTGGTGTAGACATTCAGTGTCTCGCCAAATCGGGCCGGGGAAAGGTAGTCTATCTCGTTCCGGGCAACCACGACTTTTGATTCATGCTGAATAGTATTGATGTCCACTTTGATGCCGAGTTGTTCAAGGTATTCTACTCTGCCGATTTCGCAGTAGAGAAGATAATTGGCATTGTGGACAATTCCCTGCCAGTCGATTTCGTAATTTCGAACCCGTACTTGTGTCTTGAACCGGAATTTGTCTCTGGGGGGCTGGTTCAATGAACGGTCTCCCGGATAATCATCGCCGCCCGCTTCACCTCTTCAAGTGTAACGTCCATGTGCGTTACCGCCCTGATGCCCATGTAATTGCCAAGGGTCAACAACACCCCCTTTGCTTTCAATTCACCAAGAACTGCCTCCGGTGTCTTTCCGGATCTCTCCAGCGAAATGATAATGATGTTTGTCTGAACCGATGCCAAATCAATCTCAAATGACTTGACCTGCGAAAGCTCACCCGCAAGGTACTGAGCCTTGGCGTGATCATCCTTCAGACGGGTGACATTATTTTCGAGAGCATATAGTCCAGCAGCGGCAAGCACTCCGGCCTGTCGCATTCCTCCGCCGAAGATCTTCCGGTAGCGACGTGCATCTTCGACGAACTCTCTTGATCCAGCAAGGACAGAACCGACCGGAGCACCAAGGCCTTTAGAGAGACACACAGAAACCGAATCAAAATACGATGAGTATTCTTTTGGAGTGACACCCGTCGCGACACAAGCATTCCAAAGCCGGGCTCCATCAAGATGTGTCTTGATTCCCTCATTCAATGCAAGCTCCCGAATCATCTTGATCACGTCAAGAGGATAGATCGTTCCGCCGGCACGGTTATGGGTGTTCTCCAAACAGATCAAGGCTGTGCGGGGCATGTAGTATGCTTTCGGACGAACCGTTCGTTTGATCTGATCAGGGGTAATAACCCCGAGCCGCCCTTCAATTGTATTTACCTGAACACCCGAAAGAAACGGAATTGCACCGGTTTCGTAATTGAAGATATGGCAACCTTTTTCGGCTATGATCTCGTCACCGGGACGTGTGTGGACTTTGATGCAGGTTTGGTTTCCCATCGTTCCACTGGGCACGTACAGAGCCGCCTCCTTGCCGAGAAGGTCTGCAACTTTCTTTTGAAGAAGATTGACCGTCGGGTCCTCGCCAAAAACGTCGTCGCCCACCTCTGCCTTCGCCATTGCGTCGCGCATGGAGGGTGACGGCTTCGTCACTGTATCACTTCGTAGATCAATATACTGTTGGCTCATATAGGAGTGCGTTTGTGATTCATAAATCGCTGGCCAAGCGCGGCCGCGGAGAACAGACCACCGAGCATGAGGCAACCTGCGCCAAGCCAGTCACCGTGTCGGGTGTAAAACGTCAAGTCGTTTCTTCGTTCAATAGACCGCGAGAAAGCTGCTTGTGTGAAGAGTTCGGTCTTGTCCAGAACACGGCCGTATGGATCAATGAATGATGACATACCGCCCACTGCACACCTGGCGAGCCATCGCCGGTTCTCTACTGCGCGGAAGATTGCAAACTGGTGATGTTGAAACGCTCCTGACATCCTGCCCCACCAGCTGTCAATTGTTATGACGGCAATGAACTCCGCACCCTTTCTCACAAACGAAGCAACAAACCCGGGAAAAGTGGACTCGTAGCAAATCATCGTACTGAACCTTGCTCCGGTCCATCGCTCCTCAAAGATAATGGAATCAGGCCCGATTTGCCAGCCGCCAACGCCGACCCCCCAGCGCAGAAAATCCAGATAATAAAACATGTCGGCATACGGAACACGCTCCGCGATTGGTACCATTTTCATTTTGCCGTACCATTGCACATCGGTGTATCCCGGCTGTACCAACGCCGCTGCGTTGAACGCGTCGTAGCGTTGTCCCGTTGTCTTTGATCGTTTGGAACTTGGCGGCGCCTTCGTGCTGTCGTCGTAAAAGACGGCATGATGGAAACCCGTGAGTACGGAGACATGAATCCGGTCAATTTCACGCTGCAGGTGTTCACGGAAGCCTCTGCTGACTTCTAACAAGAACGAATATGTCACCGCTGTTTCCGGCCAGAGAACAATGTCAGGCCGGCCGTGGACATCGGATTGTACGAGCGAATCAGTTGTTTCAAGATAATATTTTACCGCATCAGACCCGCTCCCTTTCCATTTCTCCCACGGATCAATATTTGATTGAATGATTCCCACCCGAACGGTCTTCGCATTCTTGTCATCGTGAATATCTTGTGGGTCCGGGACGTTGCGTAACACCTGCCACCCGTGTATCGATGGAAGGAGGAAAGTGATCACAATGGCTGCAACAAGCCGGACACTCTTCGCCGATCCTGGGGTGAACCTGTTCTGTGCAAGACCCGAGTAGAGGAGAAACGCCAGAATGTTGATAACGAGAATCCAGAACGAGAGTCCGAAGACGCCCGTGTAGCTGATGAACTGCATACGGAAGAGGTCATACGACTGGCTGTTACCGATCGTAATCCACGGAAATGCCCATTCCCCCAATGAACGACTATACTCGTACCCCACCCAGAGAAACGGAAGTGCAATGAGCGCCGCATTGGGACCCAAGTGTTTTTTTGTGAACATGTAGAGACCAAGCGGAATAAAATAGGCCACCGGATGACACAACATCGTAAGTGCACCTGCGATCATCATGTAGGGATCATTCATGTGCGCATAGCCACCGGTCCAATTCAACGTCACAATGTGAAAGACCGCCACCGTGAAATAAATGTATCGGAACGATGGTTTCACATTATCGATGTCGGCCAAGACGATGAGCAGTGGAACAAGTCCAAAACAGGCAAGCACACCGAGAGGAAATGGAGGAAATGAGAAGCCGAGCATTAAGCCGGAGAGGATGCAAAGGCCGGCCCGGAATCGGAACAACCTTTTACGCCGATGCTTTTGTTCAAGTGTTTCTGCACGCTTTCCTTTACCGAAAATCTTCACCCTGCTGCTCCTTCCGGTTTCGATGGAAAGAACCGTTCCTCTAATTGTCGATACAACCAGATGATAGCGAACGCAACCGTGCTGCCGATGATCGCTCCACCTAGAATATCCGATGGATAGTGTACACCCACGGCCGGACGAGAAATGGCTACCAGAGAGGCGGCGGCAACAAACCACCACATCTGTTTCCTGTAGTAGGTTGAAAAGAGAATTGCGAGGGCGAAATTATTCACGGCGTGTGAAGATGGAAATGACTTTCCGGGACCGCAATCCACAAGCAAGCGGATCCCATGTACCATTGCAACGCCATCAATCTCGTGACAGGGCCGGGGGCGCGCAAAGAGTTCTTTGATCACAGCACTGTTCAGTTTGTCACTGACAAAAATCAAGGGAATGATGAGGAGAGCAACCGTTCTTCCCTTCCTTCCCCCTTTTATCAAAAGCCAGAGCCACACCAGAATAAGCACAACTCGTACCGGCCACAGCTTGTCATAGTCCGTAATCAAGGGCCAGAGCATGTCGGCGACTGGATTGCTCAGCGTTCCATTGATGAAGTGGAACAAGGTCACATCGATGGAGTACAGGAATTCAATCATTTACATCAACTCTCAATCCAGAATCAGTGGCGGCTTGTCATATCGAGCCCGCAGCTTGTTGATGGCATTTAACACTGGAGGACGGCTGATAATCTTTGCCTCAAGCGGTCGCTTCCCGGGAATATCAATCATAATCAACCCGAGGAGAATTGTCAGAATTCCCTGGCCGGGTACACCGGGCAAAGACAAGACGACACCCAAACCAATCAAGAAGAAACCGACGAGGTTCTTGGCAATCAGTGCACCCCAGCGAATGAACTTTGGCTTGTCAAGCAGAAAGTGGCGTGGGTGCGAGGCGCTGAAGTAATCCGCAGGAAGCTTCACCATCACGATGCCCAATACCAGTGTGCTGAAAAGAAGAGAAACAACAAATACCCCAAGACTGACCAATACCTTTGACCAGCCCATTGATGTAAAGAACTCTATCAACCAATCCATTGCACATTCGCCTTTTCACCAAAACCAAACCGGAATATTAGGGAGTACCTCATAGGTTGATCGAACGCCATGTACCTAACGCTGAGTCTCACAAGGAATGCTATTGTTGGATGATCGAAGCCACCGCATGGGCAGCAGCGCCTTGCTCGGTGCCGACGAAACCAAGTCCTTCGGAGGAGGTTGCTTTGACAGAGACTTGTTGTGCCGTGATCTTTAAAACGTCTGCAATGTTCTGCAGCATCGCGGGAATGTGGGGTGCAATCTTTGGTCGTTCCAGTACAACTGTCGCATCAATGTTGATAATGCTGAACCTGTTATGCGTCAGAAGGTCGCCCACGTGTTTAAGTAACAGTATACTTGAGATTCCCTTGTAGCGCGGATCAGTGTCGGGGAAATGTTTGCCAATGTCGCCGAGGCCGGAAGCACCGAGAAGCGCATCCATGATTGCGTGCAACAGCACATCGGCATCCGAATGGCCGTCAAGACCTTTCGTGTGCGGTATGTCCACGCCGCCGAGAACCAGTTTACGGCCTTCAGCGAGCCGGTGAACATCGTATCCGTATCCGATCCGAGGATGTATGGCGATTACCTTATTTCAAATGTGATGAATTCGTTCGTGGGCTCTCTCCATTCAAGCGTCACGTTCACTACCTGTGCCGATCGTGGACCAGTCTTCACCTGGCTGATCAACTCTTCAACTTGAGACCGGTCCCCCTGCGCTTCAATTTCCACATTGCCATTGGAGAGGTTTCTCGTATAGCCTTTGAGTCCCAACGACCCGGCATGCCGAGCAACAAACCATCGGAACCCCACTCCCTGGACAACACCTTCGGCGACCATATGAACACGTGCTTGAATCTTCATGCCAAAATATGATGACTGGTTCTGAAATGCAACAGGCTCGCCGGTCTATCCGGAGCCACCAATGGACTTATTGAGACCGGGGATGAGGTCGGACAATTCTGAAATCAACACACCACCGACGATCAATCCACCACCAAGTAGTCCAAGTGGGCCAAGAATTTCTCCAAGAAAGAAATATGCAAGCAGTGAAGCAATTACCGGCTCAATGGAAAAGATGACAACAGCTCTCGTAGGTGTAGTATCTTTCTGAAAACGTGTCTGGACGAAGACGGTAATGATCGTTGCAAAGATCGTGAGATAGAGAAGCGCTGCGATTGCATTGAAAGATGTATTGAATGCTACCGATTCGAAGAGCAATGCTCCGAGGGTTGCAAGAACCGCATTCGAAGCAATCTGGAGGAACGTCAGTTGCATCGCCGTCATTTCACGCGACACAACATCCAGGTAAACGATATACACAGCAAAGGCAACTGCGCATATGATGGTGAGTGCATCACCAAAGTTCAGCGCTGCCCCTTCGGGGGATGTGAGGAAGAGGAGTCCTGCAACCACCAGCAGAATGCCAACAATGTTGCCGACCTTGGGTGGCTTGCGGGTTATGAATATCTGAAGGAGCGGGACGAGTGCGACCATCATGCCGGTGATGAATGCAGATTTTGAAGCAGTGGTGTAATTGAGCCCGATGGTCTGCGTGATGAAACCAATGAAAAGAAACAATCCCAGAAGGCCTCCCTTCCTTGCCACCGAGGCCGGTATGGGAAAAATCTTCTTCCGGAAGAACACGAGAAAGAACAATGTTGCAAGAAGGAATCGAATGGCAACAAACAGGAATGCGGAAAATTCCTGCAATCCCAGCTTCACCACGACAAATGTACTTCCCCAGACAATCGTGGTGGCAAGAAGAATGAGCTCAGCGCGGGCTTTTGACGTCATGAGGCATGAAAAAAAGAACTCACCCCCTTATCTGGCGGGGTGAGTTGAGAATTGATAAACTGTGAGCACTACCTTTGAGTTGCCGCTTCAGCCCGTAGTTCCCTTGTTTCATATTGCTCGAATAGCCGTCCCCAGTGTGTTTCGACTTTCCATTTCTCGAAGACCGCTTTGTCCTTCAACGGCCAGCGATAGTAGTCGTGGTAGGCCTCGGATCCAAAAATAAACGCATGCACCATCGGTGTGTGGAAGAAGAGCTTCTGCATGCCTTTGAGCGGACCGAACCACGCAAGATTGCCGAACAAGCTCACACCGTTGTTGCCGACGGTAAATCCCCACGATTCGTTGGAGATGTCAGCTCCGATAATCTCGATGTCCCGCACATCGCCGACGCCAAGCTTGTCTTCATGTGCGACGCGGATATATTCGATACTGAGAGGATCGTGTCCCATCATCTTTGCCGCAACAGCGTCGATGGCAACCTGGTCTGCACTGGCGAGGATATAATCTTTCACAACAGGGTACATAGTTCGGGGACCGGGACCGTTGCCGGCGGTTGTTCCGTCCATCATTGCAAAGATTCCGGAATGAATCTCCTTCTGGATTGCCAGAAGATCAACAAGTGTCTTATGAATCCATGAATGCGTGTAATGTCGTTTGGTGTTCAGCAAACCACCGAAAGCATTTTTCATTGCGCCGGTGGTTGTGGTGTAGATGTGACACTTTACGGTTGGAAGGTGGACGATATTCTTCCCGAAGAAGTACTCGGGAATTGTGATCCTTTCTTCATAGATCATGTTCAACACATGCATCTTTGTTTTGGGCTTGTACTCAACCCACTTCATATCCTCCGGCTTGAAATTAAACAGGACCGGAATATCATACTTCTTGAAGATCGGAACGTACTTATTCAGATCCTCACCTTTGAACGCATCAGTCACCACGGTTTTGTTCTGAACGCAGGAAATATCGGTGAGCCCGGCTTTCTGTAGAGCGAGAATCGTCCCCTCCAATTGCCAGGGCGTGGTATTCGCTGCCGGAAATGGGAAATGCCAGGAGATATTGTCTTTCAGGATCGTTGTTGCGCCCTGCTGCAACACCTTGTCCATTCCCGCAAGTTCTGCAAGTCGCTGATAATCCTCCAGTACCGTGCCTGGCTTCGTTTTCAGTACCGCTACTTTCGCCTTTGCCATGCTCCTCGCTTCCAACCGACTGGGGTTGCTGAAAAGTCAACTCTCGTCAGGGTGAGCGAAGTCGAACCCTGCATCCATTTGTACAGCTCGACTCCGCTCGGTGTGACGCTGCGAGAGTTTTGGATCAGCCGGCGAGTAGACTATCGACTCCGCAGAGTCTCGACTACACAGACTGACTTTAAACTAGAACACCACTTCTTCTTCATAAATGCCAAAACCTGCCGTCAACTGATTGCACATTTCGCCGAGTGTGACGTAGGCACGCGTACACTCAATCAACGGCGGCAGGAGGTTTTTGCCATCCCGTGCTGCCGTGTCGAGCTGGGCAAGAGTGCGATCCACTTCCGCTTGATTGCGTGAGTTCCGTACCTCGGCCATGCGCTGACGTTGTTTCTTCTCCACTTCCGGAGAGATAAGAAGAATCGGGATTTCAATCTTTTCATTCTCTTCAACAAAATCATTCACGCCGACAATAATCTTTTCCTTCGCATCCAATTCAAGTTGGTACCGGTACGCTGCCTCGGCAATCTCGCGCTGGAAGAACCCTGCCTCGATTGCGGGGATCACGCCACCCAGCGCTTCAATCTTCTCAAAGTACGCCTCGGCTTCCTTCTCCATACGGTCGGTCAGCGCTTCAACAAAGTAACTGCCACCAAGAGGATCAGCGGTGTTGGTCACACCGATTTCATGAGCAATAATCTGCTGGGTCCGCAATGCAATCTTCACTGCCTTCT
>CAZIHJ010000065.1:0-16450 GCA_964538485.1 uncultured Chitinophagales bacterium
GTTGGTCGTCCGCTGAAGGCCGCCCGATCCCCACGCCGTTGCAAACCCGACGCTATTCATCAGACTGCTATTGGCAATCGTGGGAATCTCCGACGTACTGCCGTCATAGATCACTGAGAACGTTGCGCCGCCATCAGTTGAACGCGAGATACGTGATGGACCGCTATCACCGACCCAGATGATGTTTGCGCTATCGCGAACGATCGCCAGGTCGCACGGACTGTTGTAGTTGGGATAGCTCACCGTGTCCCAAGTCCCTCCAAAATCCAGGGAGCGATAGAGATAGCCATCTTCAGGACCGAAGATCAATGTGTCGGGATGGCTTCCGTCCATTTCGAGCGGCATTCCGTACGAACTGAAATTCCTCACAATTGTTGTCGTCCAGGTAAGGCCGCGATTCGTGCTGCGCATGACTCTGTCGCCCCCGCCAGTAAAGGCCACGACGTAATGGTTGGTGTCTTTTGGTGAGATATAAAAAGAATGCGTTGATCCACTCGTCGCTGAAATGGTGGCGGTTTGTACCCAGGTTTCACCAAGATCGGCACTCATGTAAATGAATCTCCCGAGCGCGACGTACAAACGGTTCTTGTTCCATGGACTAATCACAAAGGTATTACCGATGGAACTCGATGCGGTGAGTTTCTGTGTCCACACGGAATTCGTCGTCGTACCGGTCGGAAGAGACCAGACGACCCCGCCATCAGTTGTCCGAAGGACGACGTTGTTTTTGTCGCTGCAGGCCCAGCCCTTTAGGCCATCGAGGAAGAAAACACTCGAAAGCCGAGCGTGCAGTGTGTGTTGTGCCCACCGGAACGACGATCCTCCATTGGTGCTGTGTCTTATGTATCCACCGCCACCAACATAGAACGCGTCTTTGTCACTGGTCATATGAACGTCTGTCACATCCGATTGCGAATCAGTTTTGAAGTTGAGGGCTGTCCATGAACTTCCAGCGTCGGTGCTCCTGTAACACAATCCATCGACACCTGTTACGGTGACTGTATTCTCCCACACGTCAACACTCAGAAAGTTCTTTGACAAAACTCCCACAGTGAGCGGAGTCCAGGTCGTACCGCCGTCGGTTGTTTTCAGCGCTGTGCCATTTGCACCAACAATGTATGCTGTAAGTGAATCCTTGCAGGCGAGGGCGTGGAGGTCATGTATTGTACCAGTGGATTGAGTCTGCCAGTTGGCACCGCGATTCACCGTTGACAAGACCGTTCCGCTATCGCCAACGGCCCAACCGGTCATACCGTTTGCAAAGACTATACTATTGAGATCACCGCCATCGTTTGCAACATCTATGTTCCACGTTGCGCCTCCATCTGTAGAATGCTGGAGGGCTCCGCCATCGCCAACTATCCACACATCAGCCGCCAGCGTGTACACAGAGTGGAGGGCTTTGGGACCATGATTGTAGCTGGACCATGTCATGCCACCATCAGCGGATCGAAAGACCGTTCCTCCCTTGCCAACTGCCCAAACGTTGGTGCCATCAGGAGAATGCACGCCATAAAATCCCTGCGCGTGAAGAAAAGACGAACAGAGGATGATCGATGCAAGCACTCGTACACATGTTTTCATATCACCTACCCCGATTGAATTCCGCAGTATCCTGCAACAACCTTGCAATTGTTTCGACCTCCGCAAGACCCGTTACAGAATGTTGATTAATGGTACCCGTAGTTTTCGTAATGATGATTCTGGCTGCATCAATGGTGGTAGGGGCCGTGCGAATACGTGAACCTTCTGCGACAATTCGACCCGCCGAGGAAATATGTCCGACCTGTCTAGATTGATAATATAGAAAAATCTGACACTCATGCACTACTGGAGCTGATTTTTTCCCATTGAAAGATGGCAGACCGTACACCACGAATTCCCGAACCTGAATTGGAATCTCCCACTTCAGATTCACATATGCGCCGGCACCCTCATTAGCGATCCATAGGACTGTATCACCACCAGTTCTCGCCTGCCGGTCCACGAGGTTTTCCGGTACGTATACATGTCCATTTTGCTCAAAAACAGAGCTAGCTGTTACGGTTGCCGAAGGGGAGACATTGAACCACTCTGCTATCGAGCCGTTGATCGGGACTTCCATCATCGAGTGACCGATGTGACAACCGACGCATTTTGTGCCAGCACCCTGACGTTCGAAGTTGAATCCGGACACATGTGCAAATTTGCCGTCAGTCGTTGTCAACACCCTCCCGTCCTTGTCAACGATCTGCTCGAATAGAGGAACTTCGGCCGGAAGATCATGCTCATGCACTCCGCCATGATAAAACACTTCGGCATCCTTCAAGAATATGGACGGGTCGGATCCCCTGGGATTCTGTCGCTGAACGTTCATGAAGAATCGTATCCGTGCGTTCTGCACAATCCGGGGGGCGTCGGGGAGAGGTTCATCGACTGCAGCATTTGTAAAAATATTCATGCAGTCAAAACGAAATACATCATCGTTAAAATGTGTAAGCGGGTCTTCCGTCGGAGGGAGGTGAGAGGGAACGTATTCAAAATTATCTTGAAGGATTGGGGGAACGGGTCTTGCGGCGAGAACCTGTACGTCAAGTTCCAACGTGCCCGGAAGGTCGATACTCTTTTTCAATGATGACCCATCGAGTCTGCAAGAATAAATTCCGTAGTCACGCCCATCGGTCGAGTAGGAAAACAGGATTGTCTCATCGTTCAGAGGTGCCGGATCAACAGCATACGGCAGAGGGTCGACTCGCTGACCCGGGATCGGTTGGCCTGACCGGACACCGATAACGTGGTGTTCATCGCTTGGACCTTTCTTGAACCACCTGATCCCCGCCCCCAGAATTCCCGGTGTAAGGGACATCCCGCGTGTGAAGATACCGAGAAGTCTTCCATCATTCATGACAGCGGGTTTGTACACCTGCGAGCCGGAACGCGTTCGCATGAAGCCCGCATACAGTTTCAGTTCGTCGCCATCGGGTCTCACTGTCACGGCGTGCCAGAGATTTGCAATATCATCTGTCAGTGCCTGAACGTTCTCACGGCTGAGCCCTGTTTTAGTGACGTTGCTTGGCCTGTCAGGGTTCACCCACCACCGTGCATACACAATACGGCCAGTGACCGGATCAATCGTTGGCTCTTCCGCTCCATTGCGCTCGGTGGTAATGCGACGCATTGTTTTCCCGTCATGCGACATCACGTGCAGGTTGCTTGTCAACACTTGATCCGCTGTCGCCGCCGACGGATACCGTGTAGAAGAGAATACCACCCGTCCATCAGGCAGAAAGCATGGATCAAAATCATCGTACCTCGCGAAGAGCCCGGCGGCGGCTCCAAATTGTGAGAGATCAATCTGTCGATTGGACGTCGTGAGCTTGCGGAAACCGGATCCGTCGGCCTTGATTTCAAATATTCTCCAGTTGCTGTCCGGGTGCTCAACTCCGGAAAACACCACCGTTTTTCCATCCCACGATACACTCGGGTCCGAGACATCGAACAGGCGGTCCTCACCAACAAGTGTTACGAGGTTTCCATCCGATTTGCGGGCGATGAGCTTTCCTCCGACTATTTCAGTCCGGTAACGAGGGCCCAGACCCGGCACAGCACAAGGATCGTCATTGTTCAGAGGTTTGCGGGAGACAAACACCAGCGGCGTGGATTGGGATAGTGAAGGTGTTGCGAGGCCGTTGCTGAAGCCGGGTTCCTCCTCTGGCTCTTGGAAACTCTGTGGATGCCCTCCAAAGCCAGTACTGAGCAATGGCAAAAAGACAGCGAATGCGAGTCTGGTAAGACTATTCCGCGCGTTTTCCAACACCACGTGTTTTTGTTTCTCCTAACAGCTAAGGGGGGATGTAGACCAACGGGATGACAGAAAGATAGGAAATCAATGCAGAAATGCAATTCGGTAGGACGGGAGAAAATGTGGGACCCGGTTCCGGGTCCCACCCCTCAGAATCTACCTCCCAACTAATGATGAAGCTGCAGCACCGCCATATACCATTGCTTCAAGCCGTGCAACGCGCTCTTCCATGGGTGGATGTGTACTGAACAGACTCATCAGGCCACCGCCGGTCAAGGGACTGACAATGAACATGTGGGCCGTTGCCGGTGTGGCCTCCATGGGAATTTGTCGGGATTTCGCGTCAAGCTTCTTCAGTGCATTTGCGAGCGAAAGAGGATTGCCCGCCATTTGTGCTCCGCCTTCATCAGCCAAAAACTCACGTGAGCGCGAGATGGCCATTTGAATGAGCATTGCGGCAATCGGTGCAATAATCATCATCGCAATTCCTGCGATCGGGCTACCACCTTCGCGATCATCTGAATTGCGTCCCCCGCCGAAGATCATCGCCCATTGCGCCATGTTCGCCAGCATGCTGATTGCGCCTGCAGCCGTAGCAGCGATAGTGCCAATAAGAATATCGCGATGCTTGATGTGTGCGAGCTCATGGGCAATAACGCCGCGCAGTTCGTCCTGTGTCAGTGTACTGACAATTCCCTGAGTGACTGCCACCGCTGCGTGCTGCGGATTCCTTCCTGTTGCAAAAGCATTTGGTTGATCCGAAGGAATCATATACAACTTCGGCATAGGGATACCGCCCCGTTGTGCGAGCTCTTCAGTCATCTGAAAGAGTGCCGGGGAGTCTTCACGAGCCAATTCCCGGGCTCCGTACATCTTGAGCACTATCTTGTCACTAAACCAATACGAGCCGAAATTCATAACCACGGCGAACATAAATGCCATGATCATCCCGCCTTCTCCACCGATCAGCCTCCCCACAACAACCAACAGCACCGTGAGAAGCCCCATCAGTACAAAAGTCTTCATTGTATTCATTACAAGATCTCCAATCGTTTTTCCTTACTATTCAATTAACGCCGGGAACCCAATTCCGGTTCCATGGGGTGGCTTGGCTGAATATGCGAAATTCCAGGAACCCGGCAAAGAAACGATGAGGCCTAGTCCCTGAATATATCCTGAAGAGCAGGACGAAGTTTCGGGAAAACAAATCTGTAGCCGTGTTTGAGAAGCTGCTGAGGTATAACCTTCTGGCCGGTCAGGAGCATGCCTGACATTTCGCCAAGAAGAAGCTTCAGAGCAAACGCCGGAACGGGTGCCCATGACGGACGATGCAAGACACTGCCAAGCGCAGAGCAAAATTGTCGCATTGTCACTGACTCGGGCGCTGCCAGGTTCACCGGTCCGTGCAGGTTTGAGTTTGTGATTGCAAAGAGAATTGCCCCAATCACATCATCGCGATGGATCCATGGAAACCACTGGGCTCCAGAACCAATTGGCCCACCGACGAAGAACTTGAATGGTGGAACCATCTTTGCCAACGCTCCTCCACCATCACCAATGACCACGCCGGTCCGGAGCAGGACAACGCGGACTCCAAGTGATTCAGCAGTCCGTGCTTCTTCTTCCCATCGTTCACATGTCGCAGCAAGGAATCCTTCCCCGGCACCTTTTGACTCCGTGACATCACCTTCTTCAACAGCGCCGTAAAAACCAACCGCCGATGCATTAACAAGCACATCCGGCTTCTTTGAAGCCCGTCGAATTGCTTCAACGATGGCGCGTGTGCTATTCACCCTACTGTCGAGAATGCGTTTCTTTTGGTCCACCGACCACCGCCGACCCGCGATCGGTTCTCCTGTGAGATTGATGACAACGCTTGCTCCATCAACATGTTTTTGCCATTCCCCTGCAGTATTTCCATCCCAACCAACAACGCGAGTGAATGATCCAATCTCCTTCTGCTTGTCAGGACTACGAGTCAGGAGTATGACGTCGTGCTTCTGTTCCTCCAGCCGACGAAGGAGTGTTGTTCCAATAAAACCTGTAACGCCAGCCGCCACGATTTTCATACTACACGCTCCTTGCCCATGGGTGGAGACAGAGTGTCTTGTGATAGTGCCGATGGATGTTGAAGGAGGTCACCGATGATACGCGCACGGTAATCAAATATCCCGTTGAGTTGTGTGCGCACGAGAAGTGCATGCGCTGCAGAACCAAACATACCATACGGCAGGACGTATCGTACTTCGTCCCTCATCTCTGTCCAACCGTCCTTCTCGACAAACGAGTGCGTATGATGCCACAGCGAATACGGTCCCTTGATCTGCACATCAACAAAACGATACGGCCGTTGATATTCCGTTATGAGTGATGTCCAACGAATTGGGAAGGTTCCCCACCGTATCGTGTAGTCGATCAGAGCACCTTCTTTCATCATTACCGGAGACGGTGTCAACATTCTGAAATCAAGCCACCGGGGAGTGATGAGGGCAAGGTTTTCAGGCGCCTCAAAGAATGTAAAGACCTCGGACACCGTGAGGGGAAAACGCTGTTTCCGCAGCAACGTCTGAACGGTCATCTTTGTTGCCCTCTCATTGCGACACCCTCACGTTTGTAATACTCCCACATAATCACACTGATCGTTATCAAGCCAAAGCCGTATAGAAAATCCTCTACGGGAATAGTGAACAGACGAACCCCAATCTGATATTCTTCTCCATAGAGAACGATGGGCCTCCATGTGAGGTAGCCATTAAAGAGAACTTTGAAGAACATCATTACCCCAAAGAACATCCAATAAGCCCTGGTTCTCAGGATACCGGTGCCGAGCACGCGATCAAGAAGAAGAACAATCCCTACGGAAAGAATGGCACAGACCGTATACTCTTTCATTGGCGTTGCCTGAGAAAAAACTTTGACGCCTCCCATGTGAAGATGGAAACAAAGACAATAACCACAAAAAACATCCACTCCTCCATTGGCATTCCGAGAAGTGCGGGACCAAGTGTAAAATCCGGATTGAAACTCCAGTGACCGCGTAAGGTTGCGGCAATATCCCAAAGCCAATATGGAAGACAAACAGCTACCATGGTAAAGAACATGGCTCGCTTGTGCCTGTATATCCCAAGTCTCTTATCGGAACTAAGAACAACTGGAAACAGGGCAATTAATGAAAGTACAATGAGATATTCTGATTTCATTTATACTCCATTTCGTGCAACGGCGAGTCCACCCCTCTCCCCCCATTCCGTTCACTCAGACCCCGTTTGAACTCTCGATAGAGTTCCTCGCTTGAATTTGTTATAAACTCTTGAAGCATTGCATCGAGATCGTCACTCATTTTTCGGCTTATGAAATCAGCTCCCAGTATTGGCGCCAGCCAGTGTATTTCGGATGCATTGTCGCGGGTGAGACGCAGCCGTAGTGACACTTCAATGGATGTTTCCGACTCACCCGCGGGAACCACAACCACAATACAGGACATGAAGTCCTTCGCATCCCGATCCAGCGATTGGTATTCGGTAACGGAATCATTGTGAATTACTTTGGAGATATGAAATACGTTTTCAACAGGTTCGCCCAAGGGGACTTCTTTGCGTGTCCTGTACATGTAAGTGTTCAGACCAAGGCGCTGAATCTCCACAACACCGGGCATATTTCTCGCAAACAGGCCAATGTCATCCACATAGCCACGCAACGCTTCGCGGGGAAGCGAGACACTATAACGAGCTTCACTGCGCGCTTCGACGACGAATGCGTCGCTATCCGCAAACATAAAAGTAATGCACAGTGCGACAATCATCTCGTTCGCCTCACAACTCCCCCTGCTGTTATTTCAACACTTGTAGCAGCGCGAACCTGCGATACATGAACAACGTATTGACAAAGAACCATGCAAAAGGACGTAACCACCAGACCGGCTCGCACTCGATTTCATCTGTGAGTAGTGAACCGTCTGCAATGGGCTCATACTGGTGCATGTGCTTCCACACCCGGAACATGCTCCCGCTGCATGTGTCAGTAAATGATCTTTCAGGAATGACCGAGGCGATCACCGACTTCCAGGAAACATTGAATACCCCAAAGTTCAGGAGCAAACAAAACTCCGCGCCTGGAACAACGGCAGTGGATGTTGCGGCGATCGACAGCGCCGGATACGGTGGAGAGATACGCCTGAGGTTGCTGACATCGCTGAAGAACTCCACGACACGATGATGTGGAACCGGTACAACTTGTTGAAACCGGAATTTCATACCATCACCTTTTCTTCCGGGTCATACAGGTTCGTCCTCTTCAACATGTTCATTCAGAAGACTGCGCGGAGAAACAAAGAGCAACAAACCGTATGGTTCCCCACCCGACCGATGGTGGACGGCGTGTGCCTTTTTGATTTTCATCAGGAGCGGGAGACGGAACTTCAACCACTTTGCACGCCTGTGAATATAGAGATCGTGGATGAAGAAATACACCATGCCGTACAACGTCATACCGATGCCAACGGCGACACGATCGCTCATTCCTCCTGTTTCCAGTCCGGAGAAGATTAGCGTAATGGTGATTGCCGCGAACACAATCGGGAAAAGATCATTCAGTTCGAATACCCCTTCGCGCTCAGTGTGGTGACTTTTGTGAATCCGCCAGAAAAGCTTGTGATACAGGAATCGGTGAACGAGATACGAGACGATTTCCATTGCGACAAACGACACCGCGATTATGACTAACGCCCTTACCATGTTCGCTCCGTCAATGACAATGCGATTGACCTGAGCAGCTCGCGTGAGGAATGTGCCGGCAGGGTATCAAGTAAACGAGACGCCGCATTCGTATGGTCGAGAACAACTCGGCGCGCATTTTCCAACGAGCCCAAATCCTGTTCCCGGCTTGTCTCGGCAACCGAATAGGCGAGCGTGAGATATGTCTGCCTGCCGTTCCTTGCATCAATCCCCACAGGTTTTCCCATGACATGCGCCTGACCAACGACATCCAACAGATCGTCGTGGGCCTGGAACGCCATCCCCAGGTGATAACCGAAGCGCTCTGCAGCGAGTACAATGGCCTCGTTGTCTGTTCCAACGAGTGCCCCGATCTGTGCGGCCGCCTCGATCATCTTCGCGGTCTTCTTTTCCACTGTCATGCGATGCATTTCAGTCGAGACAAATCCCTGTCCGGACAAGCAAAGGTCGTACCCCTGCCCCTCACTTACATGGACGAATGCTTCGGAGAAAATTTCAAAGATCCTTGCACGGCGTACTGCAACTGAACGGTGAAGCGTACGAAATGCCAACGCGATCATTGCATCACCGGCGAGAATTGCCGTCGGGACATCCCATTGCATGTGCACTGTCGGTACGCCACGACGAAGGTCAGCGCCGTCCATAATATCGTCATGAATGAGGGATGACGTGTGCAGTAACTCGATTGCTGCTGCGACCGGGGATGCCTCATGGACATCGCCACCCACAGAGTCGCAGATCAGCATTGCTATTAGCGGGCGGATTCGCTTCCCTCCGCCCAAGGCATGTGCCATCGCCTCACGTAATTGCGGCGGTTGCACATTAACAACGCATCCGCTGATTCGATCATCAACCTCATCAAGGTATGGCTGGAATCTGCCTCTCTCACGTGCTTCGACAGGAATCATGCCGTGGCCCCTGTGTCAGTCAGTGTGCGAACGGAAGCGTTAGCAGCAACAATCGGCATCAACTGATCTTTGGTGTAACGATCCCGAATAACGGAAATGGTGGAGCCGGCAGCGAGGCCGAGTTTTTTCCATGTGGTGACATGCGCCCGCGTCGTAAACACGTCGTAGCCGTTGGCCTCAATGGCGTTGAGGATGTTTTTATAGGTAGCACTCATAAGCTTTACGCAGAAACGGGAGCCATCATTGGTGATCATTGGAATTCCGCTCTCACCAGAATCGTAGTATCCCCTTGCCCGCCGAATCTGGAAAGCCATCAACTCACAAAATTGTGGTGTGATTCTTCCCGCTGCGAGGTCGGCATCCGTAACACCGTATTGGGCCATCTCATCGGCCGGCAAATACCGGCGATCAAGCCGGAGATCCTCACCAATATCACGCAGGATATTTGTCAACTGCATTGCCGTACCAAGGTCTGCGGCCCGTGGATATGCCGATGTGTCTGACACACCGAGAATCCGCGTCATGATCAACCCGACGACGGAGGCGACATGGTAACAATAGCGGTGGAGTTCATCGAACGTTCTGTACGACCGGAGTGTCAAATCCATTTCCACACCGGCCAACAGATCATGAAAGTATTCCTGTGGAATATGGTAGGCATGCACGACATCCCGAAATGCCATGAGTTTGGGATCCATGCATGAAGAATACGCGTAGACATAACGTAGCTGGTCTCGCAGTGACGAAAGTCGCCGGAGTGCATATGAACCGCCATCTCCACTTCCATCCACAACATTATCGGCATATCGACAAAACGCATACACTGCGTATGCTGCCCGGCGTTTCTTACGGGGAAGCACATGCGAGGCAAAATAAAATGATCTGGCATACTCCCGGGTGTACGCCTGGCACTGACGATAATTTTTGTCCAGTTCCTTCACCTCTAGAAATCCCACCATGCTCACGCTCCTGTTACTCATGACGAAAGTTTTGGATGAAATCGACCAGTTGCTTTGATGAACGGTATACGGCTGCAGAGATATGCTGTGCCGGCAAGAGCGGCACAACGGCACGTCCTCCGAGGAGTACCCGCGCACCCTGCGCAACCGCTGCATCATGGACGTTCTGCAACACTTCCGCTCTGTATCCGGGGTCTTCCATTGTTGTTGACGAAATGCACACGATATCGGGGCGAACTTCTTTGATTGCCGCAATCAACGATGGAAGCGGTGTGCGGGCACCAAGGTAGTGAACATGCCAGCCCTCAACTTCGAAGAGATACGCCGCACATCGGAGTCCGATCTCATGCAATTCATCTTCGAGGCAGGCGCAAATGACCGAGTGTCCTGTCTTGCCCTTAATGGATACCTGCGCCTGCAGTTTTGCAAGTGCGTCCAGGGTTTCATATGACGCCCGATGCTCGTGGTTCACCCCAATCTCCCCACGCTCCCATCGATTCCCAATTTCCTCCATCCCGGGTCCGAGAATCAGATCGTAGATCTCCCACAGTTGCAGGTGATGTTGATAGAGATAAGAAAAGAACTGATACAGATCGGTCCGATCCGGAGAAAGGGCTTTCTCCACAAACGCTTCCTGGAGTGCGGGAAAATTCCGTGACAGAACCGCAACTTCGATTTTACCGGCAAGCTGGCCTCCTCCTTCAAACTGCAATGCACCAATCGGCTCAAAATTGTTAGTGGTGGCAAACTCCACGACGTGTCTCATCTGAAATTTCCTGTGACCACCGGGAGTTTTTTGACAGCGCAATGTCCCATCATCCGCCCAGCGTTTGACGGTGGTTTCGGTAACATTGAATAACCTCGCAACATCGGCTGTTGAGAGAATTGTCTTTTGCACCGGCGTTCTCATGATTGTTTCAAACGATAATGATGATTTGGACGATTACAATAAACGCGCATTTGTATCGCACTGTCAAGCATTTACAGATTACACTGCCAGAGTATTTATGGAAGAAGGGATCGGTATAGGAACCGGTAGGCCGAGGTCTTCAATCACACACTTCTCGGTTGCCTCGGCAGAAAGGAGAACGCCCGGCACCCCGCCACCCGGATGGGTGCCAGCCCCAACAAGATAAAACCGCCTGAGATCTTCGCTCCGATTGTGGGGGCGGAAATACGCGCTCTGCGTCAGCCGGGGCTCAAAACTGAAAGCGTTACCAAGATGCGCGTTCAATTCTCCGGCAAAGTCGTCCGGTGTAAATGTCTCCAACACCTCAATGCTCTCCTTCAATCCCGCCAAACCAAAATCACTCTCAAGAAACCGGAGAATTCGATCAGCGAAGGGTTTCGCCTGCTTTTTCCAGTCGATGCCGCTGCCAAGGTGGGGAACAGGGACTAGAAGATACATGCTTTCGCAACCGGGCGGAGCCATTGAAGAATCGGTACGTGTCGGCACGTGAAGGTACATGGAGAAATCTTCCGGAAGCACTTTTCTGTCGAAGATATCCTTCACGAGTTCTTTGTAACGCTCGCTCAAGATGAGCGTATGATGTGCCAATTGAGGAAATTGCTTCCTCGTGCCAATATACAAGAGGAAGCAGCTCATGGAGTAATGCATGCGATCAAGAGCCGTATCGCTCCATCGTTTCCGGTTTCTCGCGGGGACAAGGTTCTTGTACACCGATGCGACATCACCGTTGGAGATCACTGCGTCGGCATAATGATCCCGTCCGCTTGCCTTTACTCCAACCGCCACATCATCATGGACAAGTACTTCCTGCACTTCGGTGTTGGTATGAATCGTCCCGCCAAGTTCACGAAACAGTTTTTCGAATGCCTGAACAAGACTGTACATTCCTCCGCGTGCAAACCAGACACCGCCTTGACGCTCCAGATAGGGTATCATGCTGTAGATCCCGGGGGCGCGGAACGGCGACCCGCCAATAAAGAGAGGATGGAACGAAAAGATGAAGCGGTTCCGTCCATCCTTGAAATATTTCTTCGCAAGTGAATAGACCGGAGTCAAACCACCGAGTGAAAATGCACGCGGGACAAATTCCAGAAATGATTTCAACGACAGAAACGGCTGTGCACCGAGCCCTTGAACGATCACGGCATCATAGATACGCTTGATGTCCGCGAAGAAACGGTCGTAGTTCGCAGCGTCTCCCGCATTAAAAAGCGCCATCGCCTTTTTCATTGCGACCGGGTCACCGGAATAGTCGATGGATGACTTGTCGTGGAAATAGATCCGGTAAAATGGATCAAGGGGAACAATGTCAACGTAGTCCGCCATGCGCTTGCCGGCCGACGTGAACACCCGCTCAATAATAAACGGCGCGGTGATCAGCGAAGGGCCCATATCAAAGACATAGCCGTTCCTGGTAAATTGATATGCCCGACCACCCACCTTGTTGCGCTTCTCGAAGATGGTGACGTCAAATCCCCGGGACTGGAGGCGGATTGCCTCCGCCAGACCTCCAAATCCGGATCCGATTATATGTATGCGTTTTGCTTGCATTGGTGTATTCGGTTGTACAACACCCTTCGCGGCGATGCCAGTTCCGTTCTTGCATACTTTTTTCCTATACGGATGCACAGCGGCGGGTACTCCGTCAGACTACTGGCGTTTGAGGAACAACACCCCGAGAGGAGGAATTGTGAGGGAAATTGAATTGTCGCGGTTGTGCTGAGGTTCCGGATCGCTCTGAACAGACCCGGCATTTCCCATGTTGCTGCCGCCATACGCTGAGGCATCGCTATTGAGAAGTTCCTGGTAGACTCCCGGCTCACGTACCCCGATACGGTACCCCTGCCGGGGAACAGGAGTAAAATTGCAAACTACAATCACCGAATCAGTCTGATCTACAGCTTTTCGTTCAAAGGAAATGATACTCCCAGCCGCATCCGCAAAGTCAATCCAATCAAACCCGGTGTAGTTGAAATCCACCTCGTGTAACGGGGATTCATGAAGGTAGAGCTTGTTTAGATCCTGCATCCACATTTGGAGGCCTTTGTGCTTGTCAAACTCCAGCAGATGCCAATCCAGACTCTTTTCATGGTTCCATTCATCCCATTGCCCGATCTCGCCACCCATAAAAAGGAGTTTCTTACCTGGAAACCCGTACATCAAACCGTAGAGCAGCCGCAGGTTGGCGAATTTTTGCCAGACATCACCCGGCATCTTGTTGAGGAGTGAACCCTTTCCATGGACGACCTCATCATGGGAGAGGGGCAAAGCAAATCGCTCCGTGAAAGCGTACAGCAGGGTAAACGTGAGCTTATCGTGATGATGCTGCCGATAGATGGGATCCTTGGAGAAATACTCCAGCATATCGTGCATCCATCCCATGTTCCATTTGAGATCGAAACCGAGTCCGTTATGTTCCAGAGCATTTGTTACTCCGGGCCATGCTGTGGATTCCTCCGCAATGGTGAGCACCCCCGGATAGTATTGGTGGATGACGCTATTGAGGTGCTTGATGAACTCGACGGCTTCAAGATTCTCCCGTCCGCCGAACTGATTGGGCAGCCACTCTCCTTCTTTCCTCGAATAGTCCAGATACAACATGGAGGCAACTGCATCAATGCGCAGGCCGTCGATGTGGAACTTCTCCAACCAGTAGAGCGCGTTACTGATCAGGAAGTTCTTGACTTCGTGCCGGCCATAATTGAATATAAACGTCCCCCAATCCTGATGCTCACCTTTGCGCGGATCATCATGTTCATAGAGGTGCGAACCATCAAACATTGCCAGCGCGTAGATGTCCTTGGGAAAATGCGCAGGCACCCAATCCAGCAGTACTCCAATGCCATTGCGGTGACAATAATCCACAAGGTACATGAAATCCGCCGGTGTACCGAAACGACTTGTCGGCGCAAAATAGCCGGTCACCTGATATCCCCACGAGCCATCGAAAGGATGTTCCATCACCGGCATGAACTCAACATGCGTGTAGCCCATTGTTGTGACATACTCAACGAGTTGGTGTGCTGCGTCGCGGTAACCGAGCCATCGATTGTCCTGTCCCCTGCGCCACGAACCGAGATGAACTTCATACACAGACATTGGTTTTGCCAGATGGTCATACGATTTTCGTTTGTCCATCCATGCGGTATCCTGCCATTCATGCTGACGAAGAAAATTCACTTTCGAGGCAGTCCGGGGACGCAATTCCATTTCCGTGGAATACGGATCCGCTTTGTCAAGGATAAATCCCTGTTGGGTCTTTACCTGATACTTATACAGCTCCCCCTCCGCAAGACCCGGAATGAAAATCTCCCAAATGCCTGATGAGCCGAGTGTACGCATTGCATGACGGCGCCGGTCCCATCCGTTGAAGCTCCCTATCACACTCACGCTACGAGCACTCGGAGCCCACACCGCGAACTGCACTCCGGCTATTCCGTTGATTTCGGCAAAGTGTGCACCAAGCTTTTCATAAATACGATGGTGATCGCCCGCACTGAAGAGGTAGATATCGAAGTCTGTGAGTGTCGGCATGAACGCATACGAATCATGGAACACCTCTGACTTCCCGCCCGTCATCACCTTTTTGATCTGGTAGGGAAACACCTCAGACCGGTCTTTGATGAGGACCTCAAAGAACCCGTCTTCATGGATGCGCTCCATCTGGTATTCCGTTTTGCGGCCTTTTTTTTCCTCGACGATAACGGCAGCGCTTTCTGCTCCCGGGAGGAACGACCGGATTGCCACAGAGGAGGAGCCATTGTCATGAATAACATGAGCACCCAGCACACGAAATGGATCGTGATGATCGTTGAAGATCACTCTATAGACTTCGTCGATATGGGCCGTGGTATTCATGATGGAATGACCTCATTAAGGAAAGACACGGGAAAATATACGGGTATTTCGAGGAAAGAACAATGCGACTGAAATCGTGCAGGTGAAGAGTTTCACGGGTACAAAGGACTGCATTTTGAAGAATCAACAGAGCCCTTGGGCAAACTCAGGCATCTATTGCGCAGGATTCAGGGATAATGTGGATTCGGGCACTGGCCTTCAATTTGTAACCCCATAGGAAGCTTGTCTATCCAACATTATTTAAGGGTTATCTATGAAAATACTTATTGCCGACAACGACAGGGTGTATCTGAACCTGCTCGCCGAGGTCCTAACGCTTCACAGCTATGAGGTCGTTACTGCGCTTGACGGAGAAGCGGCGCTGGAGCTGCTGAGGAATGGAAAATTCGATCTTGTCATCTCCGATATCAGCATGCCAAAGATTAACGGGATGAACCTGCACCGGTACATGCGCCAGGATGCCGGGATGAAGAGTATTCCCTTCGCATGGAACTCCGGCTACCGTGAACTACGCGACGTGGTGGAATTGGAAGACCCGACTGTGGATTTCAATCTCGACAAAGGAATTCCTGTACGTAATCTCCTTTACTTCGTCAGTCATGTGGAGGCCTCGCAAAAACGAAGGCAACACGCGGAACCCGTCGGCCAAGCAGTGCGATGACACAGCAACGCCCGCTCACCTTGTGGTCGCGGGCGTTAGTGAGACAGCATGACTCAGAATGACTCCTGGATCATTGCAAGGTCTAAAACAGTTCTTCCCGATCATCAACTTCTTCGGCAGGCACAATCAGGTTCAGCGATTCCTGAACAGCCGGAATCTCCTGCACGTTACGGAGCTTGCGTTCTATGCGGCGTGAGCCGACGGCGGCGTTGTCAATCGAGTTGCTTGCTTCCTCGAGTTTCTTTTTTGTTCTCTCCAATACTTCACCGAACCGTCCGAACTCGGTTTTCACCGAGGCAAGTAACGCCCACACTTCGCTGGATCGTTTCTCGATGGCAAGCGTCCGGAATCCCATTTGCAGACTGTTAAGTATGGCGGCAAGGGTTGTTGGTCCGGCAATAACGATGCGATGTTCCCGCTGCAGAGTGTCGGCAAGTCCGGGTCGGCGCAACACTTCAGCATAAAGTCCCTCGGTTGGTAGAAACATGATCGCGAAGTCCGTGGTGTGTGGCGGATCGAGATACTTCTCGTGAATATTCTTTGCTTCATTCTTGATTCTTGTTTCCAATTGCTTGCCCGC
>CAZIHJ010000066.1:0-16363 GCA_964538485.1 uncultured Chitinophagales bacterium
CACTCGGCGTGGCAAATTTGTTCTGAGGATTGTGGTCAGCTTTAGAAATACAAAGCCCGCGCACGTACAATTGCGCGGGCTTGCTTCTGAGCAGGACGGAGTACTTATCGCTGCAGAATCATCCTGCGTGACTGGATGAGGTTCCCCGATTGCAATCGGTAGAGATAGACACCACTGGCAAGGTGTGATGCATTGAAGGAAACCTGGTATGATCCCGCCTCCATGTACTCGTTCACCGGTGCTGCCACCTCCCGACCCAACACATCATACACTCGCAACGATGTATTCGCGCCGACCGGAAGTGTAAAGGAAATCCTCGTAGCGGGGTTGAATGGATTCGGATAATTTTGATGCAACCCGTCTGTAACCGGTAGCCCGGCACCTTCATCGAGCCGATCTCGGTTCGAGGCAGCCGGTCTGCTCATTTCCGGATCCGGGCCCGCAACATAATTTTGAAGGGCCTCGGAGGCAGAAAGCGACCGACCATAGAGAGCAACCAGATGAATGTCGCCATACCAGGGCCGGTTGAGTGAAACCTCATTGCCAATACTCAAGGGATACGTCAAATCCCAGTTGGTAAGAGTGCCTGCAACATTCTCGGTTTCTACTGGATCCCCATTGATATAGAGTTTCGCCACTCCCTCCTGTGTGCGTGTGTAGACAAGATGGGTCAACACGTCCTCAACAACATCATCTGGAGAAGTGACGTTTGGTCTTATCTGATTGTCGGTCCGTGTTGTTCGCAATCGTCCGGTGTAACGATCATCAGAACTCTCAAGGGAGAAATTCCGGAGTTTCATCGTCTGTTTGGATGCAATTGAAACAATGCGGGCAATGTCGCCATCATCATCGGAGCGGTCATCTCCGGCATCAACGTTCCCGTCGTCGTCATCGTCGTTGTCATCACCGGCCGGCCGAATCCAGGCCTCCACAGATAACGCATTGCTCAGCATTGCCGCGAGTATGATCTTGAGGGCGGGAAGCGGCGAGCGAATAACCGTCTTCTCGTTGACACTCAAATAACCGTTGTGCCACGTCACCCGGGAAGGATGTGCGATCTCAAGATGAAGCTGGGGAATGACACCGGAAACATCCGTAACAGTGCTTCCTGTCCCCTCGTGAAATGTATAAAGTGCAAGTAGCCCCTCAGTGATGCGATTGTCGTCACCCGCCGTAACATGCAGCACCGCCTCGTTGCTTGCTGTTGATCCCGCGACATTGGATACCCTGCAGCGGAAACTCGCCCCGTCATCACCAATCGTTACCGGGGGGGTCGTATATGAAGGAGAAGTCGCCCCGGGAATTTCCACTGAATTCTTTTCCCATTGATATGAGAGCGGCGCTGTTCCGGTTGCTTCAACTGCAAATGACGCACTCTGACCTACGATTACGGTATCGCCTGCGGGGTGTTGAGTAATTGCCGGCGGGATGACTACCGTAAGCAACGCCTGCGAGCTGGTCGCCGATCCTGCAGAATTGGTCACAACACATCTGAATAATGCGCCATTGTCTCCCGCCGTCACGGGAGGTGTGGTGTAAGTGGGAGAGTCAGCACCCGGAATAACCGCGCTGTTCCGCTGCCACTGATACGAGAGTGTGCCCGAGCCCACCGCAACAACTGAGAAGGTCGCTGTTTGGCCGACATTCACCGTTGCGTTTTCAGGCTGCTGCACAATTGAGGGACCATCCTCCAGCACGCTATCTTCGGGAATGATAGGTGCTGCAACATTAAAGAAATAGTCGACCTTAGAGGTAAAACCCGGTGGGGTCGTTCCGGCGTTCCCACCATACGGACCAATCCCCGTCAGATTCATAACGTGGTTGAAGGTTGACGCCGTTGTCCACAAGACACCGTCAAGAGAGTACTTCATCAACCATCCATTACCCACACGCTTCACCCTCATGAAGAGCGGCCCAATACCATTCGGGCCCAGCACAGCATTCAGCCGGGTCGTGGGAACATTATTCACCAATGAAGCAATGAACATTCTTGTCGAAGTACCGTCTGAGTGGAACTCAAACCGGACAAAGGAGGTGTTACTTTCCTGTGCAACTATGCCCTGAAGTTGGAATCGCTGGCTTACGCCTGATTCGAACTTCACTTCCACTTCAAAGTCAGTGTTGTTTGCCACCTGGATGAGTCGCGGCGAATTGTTGCCCGCCGTCCAGGGATCGTGTACCGTGCCCGCCGGAACACTGATATTCATCCAGGCGTCCGGGGTATTGCTGCCTGTCAGTGAGAAGGATGCATCGGCCAACGGGTTGACAGCAGTCCACAAAGCAGTGTTGAGCACAGAATCACTAAAGTCATCCGAAACAATCGTTGAAGGGATTGCCGTCTTGGCGGGAACAACGGACACATCACCAAAGAGCACATCTGTGTGATGTGCCACAAGCAGGAGACATCCTTGTTGCGGATCGCTTGGGTCTTCCTGACCGATAAGGTCCCACGCCAATGGCTCGGGATTGGACGCTTCCCAAATCTTCATTGAGTAACGACCGCCACTTCCCGGTGTGGTTTCCACCCGCATCTTGAACATGTATGGGGTGTTAAAAAGGAGGGTTCGTCCGCTGGAATCCTGATCAAGAACCTGAAGGTTGTTTCCCAACAGTTTTGTTCGCTGGCCTGCTAGTTCCCATTCGTGCCATCCTATCGCGCCCAGGGGAAGGTATCCCGTCTTTGGCTGGCGACCGGCAAGACTTGTGGGAAGATCACTATGACCGGGCCATCGCATCAGGAATCCTACACCACATCCATTGCTGGGTGGATCAAGTCCGGAAGAGTCAAGGCCGAGAATTGTCACTGGAACTGTGACTTCGTAGTCCGACCACTGTTGATCACCAATTGCAACGAAACGATCATAACCGGGTTGAACAGTGTGCAGCGACCCGGACTGAATCTCCCAGAAACCGTCCACGACTTGTGCCGCAGACGCGATTGTTCCGACGGATGACCAGTTGACGCTGTATGGAAGAGGCCATGATTGGCCGGCAGTGTAATGAACAGTGACGGTCTCACGGACAGCTCCGCCTGCGTCATTCGCTACAATGACAACTTGATTGACCCCCGGGATGAGGTCTTTGAATGGTATGTCAATGTTGAAGTCCCCTTCTCGTTCCAAACGCCGATCATCGGGTCCGACTGTGAGAGTCTGCTGTGCGCCGCCATTCAGTGTATAAGTCAGCGAACTGAGGTTCTTTGAAGGTGCGACATTCCCCAGAATGTTGATATCGGGCACCGGATTGCCGATTTCACCGAAGTGTTGGACATTACCGTCCCACAGAGTAATTACGGATTCACCGATTTGAGGTGAGCCGCCAGCACGACCCTCTCCACCCCACGTGATGACTGGGGATGAGAGTATCAAACATCCAGCAATGCAAGCAACGAAACCGAACGAATTGGGTATGAACAAACGAGTCATACGTCCCCCTGACATAAATGAAGTGACAAAAGATGAACTAGACCCTGGCGAGTTTACCGCCAAAGCTAAGTAGTTAGGGGAGATTGAGGGGAATTACCTGCATCAGTATACTCACCTTGCAGGAGAAAGGCAATCTGATTCGCATGCAGAATGAATCTGCACACAACGTCCATCACAAACGAGGGGCCTTTTTCGTGAATCATCTCACGGATCGCTCCCGTCGGGCTCTCTTTCTATTGGATTTCGCCCGACGGGTCCGGGGCCAAGAAGCATCTCTTAACGTTGCAGAACCATCCGTCGAGACTGAACGAGGCCACCCGACTGCAATCTGTACAAATACACACCGCTTGCAAGGCCGTTCGCATCAAATGTCGTTTCGTAGCTTCCCGGATGCAAGTCTTCATGTACAAGCGTTGCTATTTCACGTCCGAGCAGATCAAACACCTTGAGTGACACAAATCCAAAATCCGAAATCTCAAATCCAATCCTCGTTCCCGGGTTGAACGGGTTGGGATAGTTCTGGTCGAGAGAGAACTCTTGCGGGACCTGACTATCAATCTCACGCACACTGACGACATCTGAGAGCGGGCGTTTCCATACTCCTCTCACATCCGTACCGCAATAGAGATACGTTGGATCATTCGTGAGAATATGAAAAACAATTCCTTCCAGCGGAAGCCCTGTGCGGATGAGCGTCCATGACGTACCACCATTCGTGGACATCTTCACCCCGCCATTGGCAACGCCGGCAAACACGTTTGCCCCGATAGACATGAGATCGGAACCCGGGGCACCAAGCGACGACACGGCGGTCCATGATGCTCCGTTGTTCGTGGATCGATACACAGTGGCTGTGTACTGTCCGGTTGCAAGGATATTTCCACCGACAGAGGCAATCCCGACGATACTGGAAAACGCCGGAATACCCGTTCCGGCAACCGCCCATGTGCTTCCGCCGTTTGTTGATTTGTATATCTGATTCCCGCCTGCGTACACATCGCTGCCGACAACAGCAAAGGACTTTATTTCCTCGAATGTAATTCCCGTTGTAATGATCCAGGAGTCCCCATCATCCGTTGAACGCCACACCGGACTGGGACCGTTCGAGACGAGCAGGTCATTGCCCACCACAATTGCCGTACGTTGCGAAGTGAATCCCGGATAGAGAGTACTCGGTACGGCTGAAGCTCCGCGTGTCCACGTCGCCCCGTTGTCTGATGTCCGGTACACATAAACCGAATCACCAGACGCGCCGACAACAAACACACTTGAACCACGCGTTACGATTGCCCGTGTCAGGAGATTATCCGGCATCCCGTTGGTCATCCACGTCCAACTTGCACCTCCATCAACGGAACGGTATACGCCATCTTCGAGGGTCCCCGCGAACACCGTTGTTCCATTGGTGGCAACTGCAACAATACGCGAGTTGATAAGGTTGGTATTTGCCCGAACCCATGTCGCTCCGTTGTCTGTGGAACGGGCCACTCCACGGCCGGAAGTTCCGACAAAGAATGTCGTTCCGAACTTTGCAACCGTGCCAATGAACTGTGAGGGTTGAAGTGTGTTTGTAAATAGCGTCCATGCGGCGCCGTTGTTCGTGCTCTTGTACACTTGCGCCGGCACGGGACTGATGCTTGATGAAGCATAGAGGTCAGTGCCGTCGGCAATCAGATTGTAGATCGTTGTCCCCGCCGGCAAGCCGGTGTTCACCGGGCTCCACGACGCACCATCGTTGGTGGACCGATACACACCGTTGTTGGCAGTGCCACCAAAGACATCCGTGCCGACTACTGCAAGTGTGTTCACATAAGAAAAACCGGGCAGCCCTGTCGATGCCGGCGACCATGTTTGACCCTGGTTGGTTGATCGATATACTCCATCACCGGACACACCGGCAAATAGAGTCGTGCCCTTGATGCACAGCGACAAAACCCCCGAGAACGCCGGGGAGCCGATGTTGAACTGTTCCCACGTTACACCATCATCGGTGGACCTGTAGACCCGCGCCGACACAGGGGACGATGAAATCCCGGCGTAGATGTTTGTTCCATCAGTGACGAGGCTCGTTACGCTGTTTCCTGCCGGCAGACCGGAGCCGCCAATCCAGTTTACACCATTGTCGGTTGTCCTGAAGACATTCACGGTACCGGAATAGAGGGTTGACCCTTTTACAAGAAGGCACGTGGGAAAAGGATATCCGTAACCCGTATTCACCGGTGTCCAGGTTTGGCCATCGTCAGATGAACGCAACACTCCGGCTCCGTTGGTTCCGACGAACACGAATCCGTTGTGCGAAGCAAAGCACGAGATGCTTCCTCCCTCTGGTCCGGTTGTTTGGGTCCAGTCAGCGCTGGCTCTGACAGTAAGGATAAGCATGACTGCAAACAGTAACGATCTCATTTGATAATTCCTTTCCTGATGATGAACGAAAGAGAATAATTCTGGAAGGAAATTATCAGATGTTGCTGCAATAGACAATGACCCAACTGAGTCATTTTGGTAGGAGAGGAAAGACCACACAACTCCACAAACTCTCTTTATACCAATCCCTGTTTTATAGCCTTGGCTACCGCCTGGGATTTGGAGTGAACGTGCAGTTTTTCATAGATGTGTTTGATATGGTTGCGGACGGTTTCGCGGCTAATAAAGAGCTTGTCTGCAATTTCTGCAGTATCAAGGCCCTGAACGAGTGTGTTGAGGACATCGAGTTCGCGTGGCGACAGGTTATGTTCTTCCGTTACGGTGGGCGCATACTTCTTGAACAACTCAACCACACGGCGGGCAATTTGGGGCGTCATTGGTGTACCTCCCAGCGCGGCATCTTGAATCGCCGTCAGGACTTGCGTCGGTGGTGTCTTCTTAAGAATATATCCATCTGCCCCGGCCACGATCGCCTTGAAGACGTGATCATCGTCGTCAAAAACGGTCAGCATGATGATGTGCGCTGCGGGGTGTTTTTGTTTGAGCATTCCAATTGCCTCAATGCCTGATTTTCCCGGAAGGTGAATATCAAGAAGAATGATATCTGAAGACCGGAGTTCAACCAACGCTTCTTCAACGCTGACAAACGCACCAAGACACTCAAACCCCTCCGTCAGTCTCAGCATATGGCTGAGTCCCTCACGGAAATCATCATGGTCTTCGATTATGGAAACTGTTATCGGCGGCATGCTGGAAAATTGGAATTAGTTCTCAGGCAATCAATGACGCATTCAGGTCATTCTCACAGCCAACCGGATGGTGGTTCCTCTTCCTTCAACGGTAACAAGACTGTATTCGGCTCCGATTTCCTTTGCCCGGTGTTCCATATTTCTTAAGCCATGCCCGCGTTGCGTTGGACCATCCTGTTTTGCAGGAAGCCCCCTCCCGTTGTCCGAGATGGTGAGTTCACACACTTCATCCGCCACCGTGATACTCACACGCACGAGCGTTGCGCCGGAATGCCGCGCCGCGTTACTGATGGCTTCCTTGAATACCAGGAAGATGCTTCGTCGGATATCCTCGGCGAGCCGGTGTTCACCTGTTGCGGCATTCACATCAACTTCATACTTCATCCCTGCTGCTTTACACACATCCGCAGTGAGAAGGCGGATACGGAGGAGGAGGCTCTCCAGCGTATCATGCTGTGGCGATACAGACCACACGATATCGCTCATGGCTTGCTCGGCTTCCGTCAGGAGGGAACTTGTCCGGTCAAGAAACTCCTTTGCTTCAGTAGGGGCGTCCGGGAGCTGATGCTTCACCGATTCGATAAACAACCCGGCGCTGCCGACCGTTGAAGCCAGGTCATCATGCAAGTCGCGGGCAATACGTTCACGCGTTCGTTGCCGTTCCTCATGAATTGCTTTCTCGCGTTCCAGTTGCTCGATTTTTCTGCGCAGTTTTCGCGTGGAGATGTAGCGGATGCCCGCACCGAACGCTGCCACACTCGACACTGCCGCACAGAGAATGAACCACCCGGTCTTCCAGAATGGAGGAACCACAACGACGCGGATGGACACCCCCTCATCATTCCATATCCCGTCGTTGTTGGACCCTTTTACACGAAAGACATATTCGCCGGGATCAAGGTTTGTGTAGCGTGCTTCGCGTCGGGTGCCGCAATAAATCCACCCGTTGTCAAATCCCTCCATTTTGTACGCGTACTGATTGGAGGCCGGGTTGGTAAACTCCAGTGCGATGAACTCAAAGGAAAAGACCGACTCTCCCGGGTCGAGGCGCACTTCCTCCAAGACCGCAATGTCCGCACCGAGATCGAACGGTTGGTCGAATTTCTTGAATCCTGTAATCGCCACGGAGGGAACATGATGATTATCAAGAACGGAATCGGGATGAAAGATGTTGAACCCGTTCACTCCACCAAACAGCATTCTCCCATCGCGCATCTTGTAATACGAGCCCGTGTTGAACTCATATGATTGGAGTCCATCATCCACGTTATAATTGCGGAACACCGGCCGGTCGGGATCACTGGCATCCATGCGGGACAACCCCCTGTTGGTGCTGATCCAGAGTCTCCCGCGGTTGTCCATCAGAACACCGTAGATGAAATCATTCGGCAACCCATCGGAGGTGCGGTAGACATGCCATCGTTGCGTCGACCATTCAAAGCGGTTCAGTCCTTCCTCGGTTCCAATCCAAAGAACCCCGCCATCAGCGATGAGGATATTCTTCACGACATTATTGGAAAGGGATCGGGCACCGGAAGGATCATGCAGGAATCGTTCGAGGACAGTTCCGTCGTTGCGAATATGAACAACGCCGGCGCTGAACGTGCCAATCCAGAGGGTGCCGTCCGTATCGGGAGTAAGGACGGTGAACCCCGGCGGAATGACGGCATTGCTGAGGTCGGAGGCCGAGAGAACAACCTGCAGGCGATTCGAAGCTCTATCATACTTCAGGAGCCGGGTTGCAGTCCCACACCAGATATTTCCGAATCTGTCTTCGCAGAGTGATTGCACAATGCGCCCCCGTGCGCCATCCGTATCAAGGTGAGGAATTGGGTGATGAATGAACCTGTCGCTGAAACGATCGAATTCGTCCAGACCGGATATGGTCCCTACCCAGACATTTTTGTTCCTGTCCTCAAGAAGTGTAAAGATGGCATTTCCGCTCGGGCTCTCCGGACCGCCATCCCTGTGCGGGTATCTCCTTACGACATTGGTTGACTCATTCCATACAATAATCCCCTGATCGTACGTGCCAAGCCATACATCGCCCAAATGATCTGCCATGAGTGCTTTGAAGAAGTTGTCGCCGCTTGCTCTGGCTGTTGAGCGCTGCAACAACACATGCCGGAATTTTTTCCTGTAGGGATTGATCTTGAGAACTCCTGCCCCATCATATCCAACCCAGAGCAACCCGGAACGATCTCTGCCGATGGTTGTGACGCCCTCATAACGGGCGTTCTTTTCATCGCCTGCTGTCGGCTTGAATAGTCCGAACTTCCCTGTTGACCGGTCAAGAAAGCAGAGGCCATTGCGCGTGCCACCGAACCAGAGCCGGCCCTCGTTGTCTTCACCGATTGACCTGATTGTGCTGTCACAAATACTCGACGCATCACGCGGGTCATGGATGTAATGCTGCCATTGATTTGTTGTCGGCTCAAACGACCATGCCCCGTTTCCTCTGGTGCCAATCCATCGCATGCCCTGGTGATCCTCAAACCAACTGAAGGGGTCGATGATCTGGTGAGGCCCGCTCGGACCGACAAGATCGAATTTCAAGGTCAGCGGGTCGCATCGAAACAGATATCCAAAGTTCGTCACCCATATTGTTCCCTGGCTGTCTTCGGAAAGCACGGATATCCCCGGCACAAGCGATCCGCTCGGACCCAGATCGGAATTCGGGATGTGCTTCAGGATGTTGCCGTCGGGATCAAGAATTACAAGCCCTTCAACTGTACCGACCCAGAGTCGTCCGGACTGGTCTTCGAGAATCGAATTAATTCTTAAGGTAAGAAATGACTTTTGATATCGTGGCTGTGATGCAACCCGTTCGAACGCACCGGAACGCCGGTGGTATTTGTTGAGACCTGCTGACGTGCCGATCCAGATGCTACCCGACCGGTCTTCATAAAGGACGAGAACGTTGTTCTTGGAAATTGACGTGGAATCCCGCGCATCATGTCGAAAGATGCGGAAGGAATGCCCGTCATACCTGTTCAGTCCATCCGCGGTGCCGAACCACATGAAGCCCTGACTATCCTGCAGAATGCACCAGACCGAGCTTTGGGAAAGCCCGTCTTCAACTCCATAGTGCCGGGCGCTGAACGGCGTCTGCCCGGACGAGTGGAGATGAATGAAACACAGGAGCGCTCCGGAGAGGAGTGTCGATAGTAGAGGAGACAAGACCCTGCCTATAGGTAAACGGTTGCGGGTGAGAATCCTTTCAGCGCTGCTTTTCGCAACGCATTTGTTGTTCGTCAGTCAAGCCCTTCTTCTCGACGATGGCGGTCATGTACCCTCCGTGGCTGGGCGTGTGGCGTGTCAATCGTTCAGTTCTTGACATCCTTCTGAACCTCTTGCTGTTGCACCGAGGAATGCACGGCATCGTGGCTTTCTTCGGGCTCCAGATGGCTGATCACCCGCACGCCTTGAGGCAGAGCGGCCATAAGATGCACTTCTATCTCTGTCGCAAGCCGGTGCGCATCTTCCAGGGTACTCTGGCCCGGGAAGAGCAGGTGATATTCCACCCATACAGAGTTACCGCTGGCGCGATAGCGCAGTTCGTGGTATCGCAGTTTGCGCACCGAGGTTGCACCATCAAGCACCGCGCGGATTGATTTCTCCAATTCCGAATTCCCTTCATCCATCAGCCCACCCACCGATTGACGGATGAGCTTGACGCCTGTCCACACAATATTGGCCGCCACTGCCATGGCAATCAATGGATCGAACGGAAGCCAGCCGGTCAGCATTACCAGAACCAACCCCGCGACCACGCCAAAGCTCGTCCATGAATCTGTGAGGACATGCTTGCCGTTGGCAACGAGAATCAGTGAGCGTGTACGTTTTCCCTGCCACACCAGGAAGGCCCCGAGCGCGAGATTGATGACGGATGCGGAAAGAACCACGTACGTACCGGTATCGAGATTCGTGATCTGAACACCGGCCAGAAGTTTGGAGCCTGCCTCGTATACGATGAACCCGGCGGCCAGAACGATCAGCACACCCTCAACCCCGGCGGAAAAGTAAGTGATCTTGTCGTGGCCATACGGATGCGTTTCGTCGGGTGGTCTGTGACTGAGCCAGACGCTAAATGCTGCAAACCCGACTGCAATAACATGAACAACCGACTCCGCCGCATCCGAAAGAATTGCAGACGAGCCGGTGATCAAGAACGCGTACCACTTGCCGCCAAGCATCAAGAGTCCAACCACCAGCGACAACGTAATGGCGCGTTGGTGATTGGATCGTTCCGCCGTTGTATGCGGTGAATGCGGGAGAGGTTCCATGAGTTTGGTCGTGTCTTGCTTCACTGTGCAACAAGATACGACGAACTCGCATTACTCTCAATATAATAGTGGTCAGCTGACCCTCTCAAATTACAGGATCGAGAACGCATTGCCAACTCTGAGAATACGCAAGACCTGTTGACTCACAAACATTGGAATGTCGACGCAGCGTCGACTGACGCTGCTGGCATGGTACGTGTGTTATGATAGGCCGTGGTGGTATGCCTTCCGGTGAACGGGTTTGAGGTTCACTGGTGATTTTTGTACCATTCCTCCGCTTAATTCCACTGTCATCAAGGACGAACGAAATGCCCATCATTGCAGTGCCGAAAGAAATTGCCCCCGGGGAAACACGCGTTGCCCTTGTTCCCGCTGTCGTTGCCTCGTTGACAAAAGACAAACACCAGGTGTTGATCCAGAAGGGTGCCGGTGTTGCCGCATCCATTGCAGATGATGAGTATGTGAAAGCCGGCGCGAAGATCGTGGATGATATTACTTTGCTCTACGGCACTGCGGATATCGTGGTGAAGGTGCAAGCTCCCCGCTTTCAAGTGAATGGCAGGACAGAGGCGGAGTTGATAAAGGAGGGATCCACCTATATCGGTTTCTTTGCACCACTTGTGTACCGGGAATTGGCGGAAGCATTCACGAAACGAAAGATTACTTCCCTCTCCATGGAGTACATTCCGCGTATTACCCGGGCACAGAGCATGGACGCATTGAGTTCCATGGCTACGGTGTCGGGGTACAAGTCTGTGTTGCTCGCAACGGAAAAACTCGGCAAGATGTTTCCGCTGCTTATGACAGCCGCCGGAACCGTGCCACCGGCAATAGTCCTGATCCTTGGAGCCGGAGTTGCGGGCTTGCAAGCGATTGCCACCGCCAAGCGACTCGGCGCAAAAGTGGAGGCGTTCGACGTGCGATCCGCGGTGAAGGAACAAATCAAGAGTCTCGGGGCGACGTTCCTTGAGATGGAAGTGACCGAGAACCTTGAAACCGCCGGCGGATATGCAAAAGAACAGTCCGCAGAATTCCTGAAGAAGCAAATGGAAATGCTTGCCGGCCGTATGCCGAAGGTGAATGTGGTGATTGCCACTGCACAGATATTCGGGAAGAAGGCCCCCATTCTGATCACCGAAGACATGGTGAAACTGATGCGACCGGGCTCGGTGATCGTGGACCTTGCCGCGGAACAGGGCGGGAACTGCGCGTTGACCGAAGCCGGGAAGGTCATTGAGAAATATGGCGTGTTCATTATTGGCGCTGTCAATCTTCCGGCCACTATTCCAATCGATGCAAGCCAGATGTACTCGCGTAACGTCGGGAACTTGCTCAAACTGATGTACCCCACTGCCGATGCCGTGCCCGATTTCAACGATGAAATCATCAAGGGGGCGTGCATTACGCGCAATGGCGAGATCATGAATACCAGCATTCGTGAAGCGCTTCAATCCGGAGGACAACGATAATGAAACGAATGTGGGCTTCTGCCTTCACAATATTCTGTTGCACCACGGTGGCTCTGTCGCAGTCAACAGATCCGGCAACCACGCACGGAACTGAAACAGATTACTGGTCGCTGGTCTTTGTCCTTGTGCTGTCAACGTTCATCGGTCTGGGAGTCATCGCCAGGGTGTCGCGTCTGCTCCATACACCGCTGATGTCAATCACCAATGCCATTTCCGCAATTGCGGTTGTCGGCTCAATCATCGTCACCGGCTCTGACTACCCGACAGAGATCCGTATTATGGGAGCGGTTGCGCTATTCGCATCAATGACCAACATCGTCAGCGGGTTCCTTATTACCAACCGGATGCTGAAGATGTTCAAGGAAGAGCGCAAGGAGGTGAAGCAATGATTCACCATCTTGCACAGCTCGCCTACGTTGCCGCTGCCGGACTCTTCATTTTTTCACTCTACTGGATGAACAGTCCAAAGAGTGCACGCAAGAGCGTTTTTGCCGGGGTCACCGCCATGATTCTTGCGATCCTCGCAACATGGATGCAGCCGGAGATTATCAACCACGGATGGATTCTTGTTGCAATCATCGCAGGGTTCGTGGTCGGCGTTCCGCTTTCACGTGTGCCGCTCACCGCTGTACCGCAACGTACAGCCCTATCGCATGCGTTCGGTGGCCTGGCTGCCGGATTGGTGGGAACTGCCAAGTATTATCTGTGGGCCGGCGAGGGAGCCGAGCAGTTGACGGCGTTCCGCATGACAGCAATTGTCGCCGAGGTGATTCTCGGATTCCTGACATTCACCGGCAGTCTCATGGCCGCAGGAAAACTTCAGGAAGTGAAGTGGATTCCGCAACGCCCGGTGATTTATCCGTTCCAGAATATCGGGAACATTGGGCTTCTCGTCATCGCCATTGCGCTGGGGGTCATGCTCGTCATTGACCCGACGGGGTCATGGTCCGGTTTTGCCTTCCCGGCGATCATTGGCCTCGCGCTGGTGTTCGGTGTGCTATTCGTGATTCCCATTGGCGGCGCGGATATGCCTACAGTAATTTCCATTCTGAATTCCTACGCCGGACTCTCTGCCGTGGCAATGGGATTCGTCCTGGACAACAAGCTCCTCATTATAGCGGGAGCCCTCGATGGATCAAGTGGACTCATTCTCTCTATAATTATGTGCAAGGCAATGAACCGCTCGTTCACCAATGTCCTGTTCGGCGCATTCGGAGCGGTACAGGCCACAAAGGTGGCCGGTGAGCAAAAGGCCTACAAAGAAGAAACGATTGAAGGCGCTGCTCAGGTACTTGAGCAGGCATCGTCCGTCGTTATTATTCCCGGATACGGCATGGCCGTGGCGCAAGCCCAGCATCGTACACGTGAATTGTACGACCTCCTCAAGAAACGCGGCATCAGCGTGAAGTTTGCCATTCATCCAGTGGCCGGACGCATGCCGGGTCACATGAACGTCCTGCTTGCTGAAGCCGATATTCCGTACGATGATCTTCTGGAAATGGATGAGATCAATCCCGATATGGCCCAGTGCGATGTTGCACTTGTGATCGGTGCCAACGACGTTGTCAATCCCGCTGCCCGTTTTGACAAATCCACGCCGATCTATGGCATGCCGATTATCGACGCGGACAAGGCGAAGACAGTGTATGCCATCAAGCGCAGCAAAAGTCCCGGGTTCGCAGGCATTGACAACGAGCTGTATTTCCAGGATAGAACCTTCATGTTGTTCGGCGACGCGAAGACTGTTGTGGGTGAATTGGTGAAGCAATTTTCCGGCGGCGAGCACTGACGGCTTAATCCCAGAACATAACGCGCAGCATAGCAGAAGGCGGAATTCCCTACTGCAAGATTCCCTTCCTTAAATTTTCTTCATTCGTTCCCGGAGCGTCAAACTATTCTTGACCCGTCAAAGGATATTCTTTACCTTTCTCTCGCAGTACTGCATCATTTCATTTTCAATCACTTCATAGAGGTATTCATGACAGCAGCAAAAAGTCTTCTCGCTTGTCTCGTCCTCGCGCTTACCATCACTGCCTGCAAGAAGGATGATGAGGGAACGACAGATCCACCCGTGAATAACACAGCAACCTACGTTGGCACAATTGCAAATGGCACCGAGAGTGGATCGATCTCAATGAATGTCAACCTCAGTAAAGGTGCAGGCATCAACGGCGGAGTAACCGGAACTCTGACCATTGTAAGTCCTGCGGAAACCACGCTCGCACTGAACGGCACATTTACGAGCAACACGCTTGCCGTTACCGGCGGCGAATACACGTTTGGCGGAACCCTGGCAGGCGGTGCAATCGCCGGTGGCTACACAGGCCCTAATGGTCCAGGACAGTTCAGTGCCCAACCCTCCACCAACAACTCTGTGAAGGTATACGCGGGCACCTACACCAGTTCCACCATCTCCGGAAGTGCGGGAACATTCAATATTGTGATCAACGGTACTGTTATTACAGGTTTCTCCGTCGAGACAAGCACGGGAAACTCAACCCAATTGACAGGAACGTTGACCGGCACAGCGATTAATATTCTCAACGGCCTTGCCGTAGGGACACTCGAAGGAACAAGTGTTAGCGGAACGTATGACAACGGAACTGGCGATCAGGGAACCTGGAGCGGCGAGTTAGTGCCGTAGTTGGGATTTGTAAATAGTCGGAACCGATGGCGCTGGGTAATCTCAGCGCCTTTTGTTTTTGCGCGCGTTGCATTTGCGGAGATTTGGGGTATATTTTAGGGACTCATTTGCGGCGACAACATCCGCACACCATTCTGAAGAGCGCACGACAATAAAAAGGAAATTGTTTTTGGCGTTGAAACCAAGTTCACACGACACGACCCCACCCCAACCCTCCCCTTACTAAGGGGAGGGCGAGGGAGGGGTTCATGGAAAATCTAATGACACTCCATTACAACAAAACCTTAGAAAAACCGAAGCGACAATTCCTCCGCAACCACGCAACCAGTCACGAGGAACTTCTCTGGTCGCACCTGAGGCGGCGGCAAATTTTGGGATATAAATTCCGGCGGCAGTTCAGTGTAGGCGCGTATGTGCTGGATTTTTATTGCCCGGAACTCAAACTTGCCATCGAGGTGGATGGATCAAGTCATGACTCGATACGCTCTCAACGAAACGATCTGGAGCGGCAGACGTATCTTGAGGGGTTCGGTATTCGTTTCCTACGATTCAGAAACGATGAGGTGGAATTTCAAACAGATGGCGTCATTGCTGCAATCCGAAAAGACATTGTCGACCGCCAGATAACTCTTCACCAATGAATTACCAGGAATTCTCCCCACGATCCCCATTGTCCCCATTCATCAAGTGCTACTGGACGCTTGATGACGCGGCGGGTAACCCGCGTACACTGGAGCGTGTACTCCCCGACGGCTGCGTTGAGCTGATTTTCCATGCAGGTGACCTCTTCACCCGGCTTGATGAACATGGCAACAGGGAAAAACAGCCGCGAAGTTTCATCGTTGGTCAGATTGCGCAACATACCCTTTTGCAACCGGGAAGGACAATTGGTGTCTTTGCAATCCGTTTCAGGCCCGGGGGGATGCAGCCGTTTCTCCATTCACCGATGACAGAGTTTGCCGGCGCGTATGTGGATGTGGCGACAGTCTGGGGTTCACGAGGAAGTGAATTGGAAGATCGGGTCGTTACCGCGCCTTCGACACGTGTTCGCATTACAATGGTGGAAGAGTTCCTCCTGAACAGACTCAACAGAACAGCACAAAGTAGTCGCCTCGTGCATACAGCGGTTGCGCGCATCGTTGCCACACACGGCTCGCTGCCGATTGAACAACTTGCGGCCGAGACCGGTGTGCATTGGCGGCATCTTGAGCGACAGTTCCGCGCCTTCACCGGTATTTCCCCGAAACGATTCAGCAAGCTGGCGCGTTTCCAGCATGCACTCGCGTTGCAGCAACGCCATCGGATCACGAGCCTCACGCAGTTGACGTATGCTGCCGGATACTATGATCAGTCACATTTTATCCGC
>CAZIHJ010000067.1:0-16315 GCA_964538485.1 uncultured Chitinophagales bacterium
AAGAAATCCAGTTTGCACACATCCCAGATCTTCCTCGTTATCGAAATCAGCGGACGCAAGCCGTGAGACGTGACTTCTGATTTTGTGATCATTCTGTAGACATGTGTTTGGTCGTCCCACCAACACGGTAACACAAGTCCGAATACATAAAACACTCTGAACCATCCTTTTCGTCCCTCGAATGGCGCGGGAATAATTTTCTCCTGCAAAAGATACTTGTCGTTCTTGTGGTGCTGCCTCGATTCAATCACATCCTTCAAGCTTTCAGCTCCGGTAATTACACCAATGCCTCCGCCCGTGGTATTCGCCGGCTTTATTATAAACGGTCGACCGAGGCGGGCAAGGTCGCTCAGACTCAACTCCACTTCCGCCTTTTTATTGTACGGAGAAATGACAATTGAGAACGGGACATCAATGCCATTGGTAATGAACTCCAGGTGCATCGTTGCCTTGTCGATTGCGTGCAAGACGAGGTCGTTGGGATTGATGTAGTATGTCTTGCTCTTGCGCATGAAACGGGCAAGAGGAAGGAAGTTCTCGTCGGAGTCGGAGGCACGGTCGAGGAAAGCACCGAACTCCAGTTCTCCGCGCTGCAACTTGCGGAGGGTTTCCTGAGTATTGTGATGGGTAATGGAATAGAACAAAAGCCGGTGGGCATGAATCTGGTGTTCGAGAGTTGCGACAAAGGGTTTGTCGTATTCCCAATCCCAGGCAACAGCAAGATGAAAGTATTCGTTGGCCATACTCGGCATAGAATACCCAAAAACGTCCGGCTTGTCAAGGAATTACGCCGTGGCCGCCTTGTTATTCAACGCGTGAATGGATATATTTTTCGATAACAACATGAGGAAATGTGTGGTGTGTAGGACGGAAATGAAACACAAACTCAGCGTAGTTTTGATGGGAACTGTTGTTCTGTTGATGGGCGCTTGTTCATCATCGAAAGAGGCGGCTGTACCAGAAGGGGCAACTGAAAAGCCCCTGACCGCACTTGAGCAGATGGCGAAAGACAAGGCGCTCGAGCATTTCGTCGAGGGTTCATTGAACGAAATGAAAGGCGACCATGCCAAGGCCATTCTGGAATATCAGGACGCATTACGGTACGATCAGAATCATGCCATCTACTTTGCGCTTTCCAAAAGCTACTCAGCTCTGAACAAACACTCGCTTGCCACCGAGGCGGGCAAGGAAGCGGTTCGACTTTCCCCCGACAATATGGAATACAGGAGAACACTGGCGGATACCTACGTTGCCGCTTTTGAAGTTGACAAGGCGGTGGCGGAATATGAGGAGATCGTCAAACGCGATTCAAATTCCATCAACTCGTGGTACTCGTTGGCGCGACTGGTTCAAGGAAAAAATCCGAAAAGAGCATTGGAAGTGTACACACACATTCTTGACCGGTTCGGTCCGGAATGGGATGTCCTCATTCAGATTGCGGAACTGCACAATGCAATGGGCCAGCCGGAAAAATCTGCAGACGCCTTAAAACAAATGCTCGAAATCGATCCGGGCAACATTGAATTGAAGCAGAGTGTTGCCGAGGCGTATATCCGTGCCGAGAAGTATGACACCGCACTTGCCATCCTGCAGGAGCTTCGTTCGTTGAACCCGGACAACATGGAGTACTCCGGTGGCATCGCAACAATTCATTTGCAACGAAAGGACTATGCGCGGGCTGCGGAGGAGTTTCAGGCGATTCTCAAAGAGGACTCCGTCACTCTCGATTCAAAGATGCGCATCGGTGAGCTCTACTTTCAGCAAATGGAAAAGGATTCCACTCTTGCCCCAATCACGCGATCAATATTTGAGGACATTCGGGACAAGCATCCGGAGGATTGGCGACCGTACTGGTTTCTTGGCGCCATCGGGGCTGTCACCGGCAATGATACGCTGACAGAGCCCAACTTCCGCAAGGTCACCGAGCTGGCAAGCTGGAATGCCGACGGCTGGGTGTATCTGACTTCCGTGCTGATGGAACGCAACGACTTTGAGGAAGTGGTGACTGTTTTAGAGGAAGCACAGAAGGTTCTTCCCGACGAGTTCCGCGTACACTTCTTCCTTGGTGTTGCATACAATCGCTTGCAACGAAATCAGGAAGCGGCTCGTGCAATTGAGCGTGCACGTATCATCAATCCCAAGGATGTGAATGCCATCATTCAGCTTGCGATTGTCTATGATGCATTGCAGAATCAGGAAGAAACCGACAAGTTGTATGAAGAAGCATTGAAGCTCGATCCGGATAACCATCTTGCGTTGAACAACTATGGTTACAGTCTGGCCGAGCGAAATATTCAGATTGAACGTGCGCTTGAAATGTCAAAGAAAGCGGTTGAAGCACAGCCGGAGAACGCCTCGTATCTCGACACGATCGGTTGGGTCTACTTCCGGCTGGGTAAATACAAAGAGGCGGAGGAATACATCAAGAAGGCTATTGACAAGGGAAACCCGAGTTCCGTGTTGTTCGAGCATCTGGGTGACGTGTACTTCATGATGAATGAACGTGACCGTGCCCTTGAACAATGGAACATCGCCCTGAAGATGGACGAGGGCAACACGATCCTGCGCGAGAAAGTCGCACGGGGCACGTTGTGAGGAGGCTACATTCGTTTGTTCTCCTCCTCTCAATGGTTCTGGCTTCTTGTGCAACACGAAGACCGGAAATCGTGCTGGATGCAAATATCACTTCTTCGTCCATGCTGATTGCACTCGTGGAGGAAAAATCATCCAAACTTCTTACACTCAGCGGCAAGGGTATGCTGTCGTTCGAGAGTCCTGAAATGGCCGGCACCGCATCGTTTACGTCCTCACTCCGCCGCCCGGATTCATTGCTTGTGTTTCTTGAAGGCCCATTCGGTATTAATGTCGGAACACTCTTCCTCAGCAAGGAACGCTACATCGTGTACAACAGTCTTGAGAATCGAGTTATGACCGGTGTTCCTTCTTCCCAGGCCATTCGTACGGTGATTCCATTTGATTTGACGTTCGACCAGATCATCAACGCCTTCGCAGGTGTGTTCACATTTCCACCGGCAGCCAGCGCCGGGACCCTCGCCGTTGACGGCGACCAATTTCTCCTGTCGTATCCGTGCGGCTCATCGGTGTGCAGTTACTGGATTGATCCGACGTATCTCCTGGTGACCCGGTTTGAGCAACGGGGCACGGATGGAGAGGTGATTGTTGAGGCAAACTGCTCTTCACCGGTAGAGGAGGGGGACGCAGTTTCGGCACAACGCATTGTGGTGAAGTTTCCGCAAGATCAGAAAAGACTCTCCATCAGCTACAGTTCACTCTCTCTCAATGTTATCGATCCCTCGTTCGTTTTTTCCATTCCCAAGAACGCGCAGACGACTGAGCGATAAATTGCGCACGTTCCTCCTCCATATATTCCTTGTCGCAGTTGTTGCGTCATCCCGTCTTGCAGGTTCCACCCAGGATGAGATCAAAAAGAAACAGGTGGAATTGGAGAGCCTGCGCGATCAGATCAAGGAATTTGAGGGGAAGATCAAAGAGCAGCAGAAAAATGAAAAAGCGACGCTGGAATTGCTCGATACCTACGACCGCAAAGCCACAATAGTGCGGCGCCTGATCTCCAAATTGAAAAACGAGGAAAAGGAGCTTCAGAAAAATATCGAACAGACCCGGCTTGAACTTGGCAAGCTGGAAGACCAGCTCTCCTTCCTCAAACGCCATTATGCCCGGTATGTCTCCTCGGTGTATAAATCCGGAAAGGATTATGATGTGGAGTTGCTCCTGACTTCCACCTCCATTAATCAATTTTATCTACGGACCGAATACCTGAAGAGGTTTACCGAACAGCGGCAAAAGGATTCCCAAAAGATATCTACAAAAAAAAATGAAATAGAAAACAGGCAGTTGCGATTGCAGCAACAACTCAGCGAGGAACGCAGATTGATCGCTGAGAAGGGGGCGGAAGAGGACAAGCTCGCCACCCTTGTTACCGAACGGAAAGACGTCCTTTTTCAGATTCGCAAGGACAAAAAATCCATCCAGCGTGAGATCGACCGGAAGATCAAGGCAGCCCAGCAACTCGAGAATCTGGTTGCAAACCTGATTGAAGCAGAGCGCATCAAGAAGGAACGCGAGGCAAAGGCGCGGGAGGGCAAGTTCCCGCAACCGCCGGCAATGGTCGGAACGTTCGAGTCAAAAAAGGGAAAGCTTCGTTGGCCGGTGTCACAAGGAGCGGTGGTGGCAAAATTTGGCAACCAGAGACACCCGACTCTCAAGACGATCACTGAAAACACGGGAATCGATGTTGCAGTAAAGTCCGGTACGCCCGTGAGTACTGTTGCTGAAGGAGAAGTCACAACAATCTGGTGGCTTCCCGGATATGGCAATCTTGTGATCGTGGATCACTACAGCGGATACAGGACTGTCTATGCGCATCTTTCGGAGATTCAGGTGGCAGAAGGACAGCGATTGAAGGAAGGAGACATTATCGGGGCAAGTGGGGAAACGCTGGAGGGCCCACGCCTGCATTTTGAGTTATGGAAGGATCGAGAGAAACAGAATCCTGAACTCTGGCTTGGCAAGCAATAGATGAAACCCCGGCTCTTGTTCATCGTTGGCATCACGGTCATCTGCTTCTTGCTGGTGATGCTATTGTATTCTCCTTTTGCAACTATTGAACAGCAGGTCACAGCCGCGAAACACAGATGGCGCGGTGTGCAAGCCGTCGACTCCAATATCGTACTGGTCTATATTGACAATGAAGCCATTGGATCACTCGGGTGGCCTGTTCGGAGAAATTTTCACGCGTTGATGGTGAAAGCGCTGCATGATCTTGGTGCAAAGTCCGTTGGCATCGAAGTGCAGTTTGAGAATACCAGTCCCGAATACCCGGAGTACGATGCACTTCTTGCTGCCGTTGTTGCACAATCCGGGAACGTGGTTCTTACGTCGTATTTTGGAGTGGTGCCTGCTCAATCCGAGACGGGTGCCAGCGGAGTACCGCAATTGAACTATCCTCTGGTGCGCGATCCGGTGCAGTCAGGTGAAGATCTCCACTTGCCGATGTCAGCATTGCTTCGCGGCGCAGCAGGTGTGGGACATGTGAATATTGCCGACAATGCTGATGTTCCATTGTTTATCGGCGCGTCCGGCAATGTTCTTCCTGCCTTCGGCCTTGAAGTTCTACGTGTGTATTGTGAGGCATCCCGTGAAGCCATACGTTACGATGATGGAACGGTGACAATTCCGGGCAACGCGGGTGACATCCATATCACCAGTAAAGACGGCTTCGCAAATGTTGATCCGCCGTCTGCGATTGGTGCATTCCCTGCATACCCATTCCTTGAAGTCCTGCGCTCCTATGATGCTCTCCGCGCCGGCCATTCTCCCGCTATTCCCGTGCAACGGTTCAAAGGCAAAATCATTCTCGTCGGGGTTATTGCCGAGGGGCGAAGTGTTTTTGTCGGAACCCCGATACATCCACGCCTGGCGTCGCTCGTGTACCACGCCTCATTTGTTGATAATGCACTCCGGTCTGCTTTTCCAGTCACTTTACCCAAAGCAGTGGTGGTATTGCTGTCTGCACTTCTTGCGCTGGTCTGCGCGGTAAGTATTCTATTATTGAACTCCCCAACGAGGAACATGATTGCCTTGGGGGTTTTGGTTGTTGTGTGTATCGTCTCGTACATTTTGTTTGTGGCAGGCGGAATCATCCTTCCGTTGACACCCCTGTTGTTTGTCGGATTGGTGAGTACGCTGTCGTCCCTCTTCTTCCGTCACCGCTTTGTTCGCGAACAGCTTGATGAACTGCAATCGGAGAAGGAGAAGATTACCGCACAGCTTGCTGACCGTGAAGCCAAACTTGCCGTGTTGGAACGCGAACTTCTGGATTTTGAGACGAGGAAGACGGAAGACCGGACACATGAACTGCTGGAGGAGATCCGCAAATACAAGGCAGAGATTCGTACGCTTTCATCCAAAGCAAACGATCTGGTGGAGTTTATTGAAGAGCCCGCAAATCAGATTGCTGACAAAGCCGAGTTTGAGCGAATTGTCTATTCCCGAACGGGGAAGATGAAACCACTCGTGGAATTTATTGGAAAAATTGCCGGCAGTGATGCCCCCGTTCTTATTCTCGGTGAAAGCGGCACAGGTAAAGAGCTTGTAGCGAAGGCGATTCACATGCGCAGCAATCGTTCGTCAGCCCCTTTCGTTGCCGTTAATTGCGGGGCACTGTCGGAGAGCCTTTTGGAGAGCGAGCTTTTCGGTCATGAGAGAGGCGCATTTACCGGTGCAGTCAAGGACAAGGCGGGACGGTTTGAGCTGGCTGATCGGGGGACGATCCTCCTTGATGAGATTGGTGAAGTGAATGAGGGATTTCAACTAAAACTGTTGCGTGTGTTGCAGGAAGGGGAACTGGAACGCGTTGGCGGAACGAAAACACTCAAGGTGGACGTCCGGATTGTTGCTGCAACGAATAAGGACCTTCGCGAACAGGTAAAGGCCAGAAAATTCCGCGAAGATCTTTTCTACCGCCTGAATGTCCTGACAATTGAGTTGCCACCACTGCGCGAGCGCCAGGAGGATATTCCTCTTCTCATCGGCTTTTTCCTGAATCGAGAAGGAGGCAATATCCGGATCTCGAAAAATGTCATGGATGCCTTACAGAATTACACCTGGCCGGGGAATATTCGAGAGCTGGAAAGTGCAATCAAGCGCGCGGTGTTGCTCACCAAGGCGGACAATCGTTCCATGATATCGATGAAGGATATTAACGAAGAAATATCAGCAGCTATTGAGGGAGCCGTCGCGATTGAGGACCAGGTTCTTGAGTCAGTGCGCGAGAAGGGCTTTTCCCGAAGCGCCATCACTGAAACTGCCGCGGACCTTGGCGGATTGAATCGTGGAACTGTTGCAGAATATCTTCGCGGACAATTCCTGAAGGCATTTGCCGAGCATGGATTTAATATCGAGCACACCGTCCGGTATATTTCTCTTACTGCAGAAACCGATGTGAACGACCGGGTTCACAAGAAACTTCTGGAGTATCTCTCGAACATTGCCGAGGGGATTGATTCGTCAAGGCCATGGGAAAGCGTCAAGGCCACATTGAAGCCCAAGACGAAGAACCTGCCGCAACGATACCACAGATATCTGGAACAGGTGGCAGAGGCTTACTTCCGGGGTCTTTGGAACCTTCGCCCCGTGAAGGGCGAAAGATCTTCCGCCTGAATCAGGCCGTTCCCGCACTTCTCCTGCATATTCCCGCACTTCCCCATCTCTTAATTCAGATCCAGGTAGTGGATTGTTATCCTCTAATGTGTTGCTTTGTATCGTGTTATGCGTGTATTCACTGTTTCCAACGATCATGGCACAGGGCTTGAAATGGTTATGCCAGCAAAACGAACAACAAATATTCACATCACTTAAGGAGGCACAATGAAGAATCCACTATTCATCCTGTTCGCCGCAATAGCCATTGTTGGCATGTTGCTGACGGGTTGCAGCAAAGACGACCCCGTGTCAGCGGATGTCGATCCGAACGACCAACTTTACGGTTCGGCTCAGACTGATCAGCAGTACTTCCAGATGTACGCACAGAACGATACGTATTTTCAATCGGATGACCTCGCCATGAATGACGGGGATCAGCCGCAGCCGTTGGATGACGATCAGCTTGGTAAAGTGTTGACGCCGATCAGACCTTTGCGCTGGGCGCGATCCATCCGCAACTTCACGCGCAATGTTGCATTGGACTCAGTGACCGCCGATTCCCTTGCGTACGTGACCGTCACAAAAACCTGGACCGGTGTGTTGCTGATTTCGGCAACGTACAGTGATACTGCACATACGCCTGACACCCTTCTGCAGAAGCCGTTCACGACCGTTTCAAAGAAGCGCATCATCTTCAAGCGTATTGGCCGCAACCCGGTGATCTGGAGAAACTGGAAACCTGTTGCCATCTCCCTGATTGCAGGCGGCACCACAAGCAGTTCGAATATCGCTTTGGTTCAACTCAAACTGAACTTCCCCAACAACGGAACGCCAGACAGCATTGTGGTGACGGACCCGTTGAACACCTTCCTTCGCTTCAAGCGAGTGTTTGATATTCAGACAAAGGATATTCCTGATATCGAGAGTGGTCGTCGTGTGCGGTTGCAAGCCACGGTTGTCAGTGCCGATCCTGATACTGACCACGTTGTGTTGCGCTACGGTTTCAGCCCTGATCGTCTGCACCGACGTCGCATCAGACTGTTCCTTGTGTCCGAGACATTTGACGGGTCGAACTACACACGAGTGTACGAGCGGGCGTTTGACATGCACGTGAAGCGCGGTGTGTTTAGCGCAGCAGTTGATGCCACAACGCATGGAACATTGTTCGATGACTCCGCGGACGTTGCGTCGTCCTTCTGGGGCGTGCCCTATATGGTAACGCGGTAACGTGCGGGAGAGAGAGAAGGTCGGACCTCCGTTGTGTACGGGGGTCCGATCTACTTTTTGAAGGTTGAAATTCAGAAGGCAAATCGACTAATTAACGGTACAAAGCGCTCATGAAACTGAAGACGTTCACATATCTCCTTCTCGGGTTGGCAATCACAGCGTGTGAAAAGCCTGCCGAAGTGGAAATCAGGCCTGATTCCGACGACATCGAAGTTAGTGCGATTGCAAATGCCGATACCAACTACGCAGCAGCCCAGGTGGACTCCGGAGGTGTTCTTCCCGGAGACCAACTCCGGTTTGCAGGACGCCTTACGATTGCAAAGATTACCTATGATACGCCCACGCAAGTGCAGTCATTCGCGTATTCTCGCGTCCTGTTCGAGGATCGTCGGCGGCCTGTGCAGTTCCTGGGGCGAAGGTTCGGTTTCCATGGTTTCAACCTTGGTCAGGTCTTGCTCAACAATGACGCGATGGTTCGAATCCCGCACAGGGTGGAAGTACGGAGACTTTTCGGGGATTCTCTCGTCATAGCCGGTTTCGAATATGTAGCTGACCTCACAACGAGCTACCAGTCGGCCCAGCAGTATACATGGAACGTATCGTCTCCTGATTCCGTCAATCCGTTTTCTGTCGGCGTTCATACCCCTTCCGATCTCACGGTGCACCATCCAAGAGGAGGTGCTATTATTTCGAGAAATGAAGATCTCCGTATGCGTTGGACGGGAAGTGGAAATCTCACTATCATTATCAGTGGATATGAGCCAGCAACGGGACGCACGAGACCTTTTCTCAAAATCCACCCCCGTGTCAATCGGGGCAGTGCGGTTATTGGGTCGAAGTTCCTCAGGGTGCTCCCCCAACGGTTCCGATATTTTACTTTTACCTTCGTCCTTGCAAACAGGAATGAGACAGTTGTCGTCGGGCAATATGATGGCTCGGTGCTTGCACAAGCCGCTTGTGTTTACAACAGCTATGTTGAATTGAGATAAGACGGGCACCCTCTAACTCTATGATGAAATATCTTGTCCTATGTTTGAGTGTCGGAATGGGAATATGCACTACACATAGTCAGTCACTCTTCAGTCCCCGCGCCCTGGGTATTGGTGCGTATGAGCCAATGGCACATGATATACGCGGGTTTGATCTCAATCCTGCTGGGCTGACCTCCATACGGGATTGGGATTTTGCTGCCGGCACATATCTCTCCACCAATGGCAATTCGAACGGGCCAGTATTTCAAGGTCTTGCCATTGGCAAACGTTTTCTCGATCGTCACGTCCTCGCCATCCAATACACACCCGGTTCACTTCTTGAGTTTGTCGTTCCAACATCTGTTGTTCTTCTCGATTCAGCATCGGTAAGTACCAATCAACGAATTTCTTATGATGAGGTGTTCGCTGTGGGGTATGGTCTCCGCCTGTTCGACAACTTCTCGGTGGGACTCGGTGGTCGTCTCCGGACAGAGAGAATATCAGACTCGCAATATGAACTTATTGACGAGGATAGCGTCAGTTATATAGCTTCCGAAGACAGGCAGGAAGAAGCAAGAATCTGGAACATTGATCTGGCGACACGCTGGACTCCGTGGGACAACGTTACGGTCAGTCTGGTGGGAAGAAACATTGCATCATTCGGCAATGAGCTTTCTGAGGAGTTCAAAGATCTCAGTCTTCCCCACAAGTCATATGTGAGTGTTGGAGGATCTTATTTGTGGAAGGACGTTGTGCGCGTTGCGGCGGAGTTCTCTTCTCTTGAATCAGGCGCGTTCGGTGTGGAAGTTCTGCCGGGGATGAATATTTCGCTCCGAGCAGGAGTGTATCTTGACAACAATGACTCACGCCCTATTTCCGCGGTTGCGACAGGCATCGGCTGGTCGTATGAATTTCTCGATATTGATGTCGGGTATCTCCGGTTCACTGATCAGGCCACCCGATCAGGCCCGGTGGATTTTGCGTCTTTTGACCCTGCTGATATAGACCGAATTGACCTCAATCAATTCACACGAGACAAGCTTTCTCTTTCCATCAAGGCGGCGTTCGGGTCGATCAACGAAGGACTCCTGCGCATTGAATCAGTGGAGATTCTTGAGGGAATCTATCCGGCTGCATCGGAGGTCTTTGCGTATCGTCCGGTGGGAAAGGTACGTGTGAAGAACATTTCATTGAAGCCCGTGTATTCCAAAGTGAGTTTTATGGTTGAACGCTACATGGACTCTCCAACCGAAACGGAACCGGTATACCTCGATCCCGGAGAGGAAAGAGAGATTGCGTTCACGGCCGTTTTCAATGAGCAGATCAAGGATATTGCCTCCATGGTCGTCCGTGAAGGCATGGTGTACGTGAATGCCACGCAGACAGAACAACATGATGACAAGGCGCAGGCCAAGTTACTCATCCATGGAAAGAATGATTGGAACGGTGATATCCTTTCACTCCGTTATTTTGTGACTCCCAACGACCCTGAAGTTGTTCGTTATGCACGGGATATACTTCTTGAGAAGCGGGATTCGCTCGATGGTGTAGCCGCGGACTTGCAGCAATTTCGCAAAGCGCAGATTGTGTGCAATGCGTTCGCCGGTAAGCTCCTGCACATAAGCGATCCACGGCAGAGTGCCGACATTGTACAGTATCCATCCGAGACCCTCAGAGCCCGCACGGGTGATTGTGATGATATGACGATCTGTTTTTCTTCGTTACTCAACAGCATCGGAATATCAACGGCCTTCGTTGAAGTTGTTCCCCAGGAGAACGGCAGGGATGGACACATTTATCTGCTGTTTGATACAGGCCTTGACCCACGGTACGGATCAAGCATCTCGGATAATCCGAAACGATATGTAGTGCGGAAAAACCAAAGTGGCATTGAAACGATCTGGATCCCGATTGAAACCACGGTTATTACACGAGGCTTCGATGAAGCATGGAGTTCCGGAGCGCAGAACTATTTTGATGCTGTGGAAGTGGGACTTGGTCTCATCAAGGGCCAGGTACGCATAGTCGATGTGTATTAGAGGAGTGAGCTACTCATGAAACACATAGTCGGAATCGTATTGAGTCTTTGCCTGAGTCTTCCAGTATCGGGCGGTGAGATTGTTGTGCAAAGAGTTCAAGGAAACGTCAGTGTGCGGCAGGGTGTGACGGAGAACTGGATGGCTGTACGGGTCGGCGATATCCTTGGTCCCGATGCGACAATCAAGACTGATGTGAGAGGATTGGCTGAGCTCGCGACGGTACAAGCGGGAACACGCAAGTCTATCAAGCTTCCAGGCGAAGTGATGGTAGACATGTCGGACATACGCGAGCTTTCGCAGGAAGAACTCATGCTCAAGCTTACGATGGAGAAAGTTCGGTCTTCGTCATATCAATGGAAGAACAACGAGATGCGTATTCCCAATACCACGGTAACTCATGGATCAGATACGAGACGCGATACTCTCACGGAGAATGATCCCAAGGTTGGTATGTTTCTTCTCAATGGAACGAGGGCGTTGTTCGACAATGGTTTCTATTCCACGTGTGCGCTGAAGACGCTCGAAATATTCCGACGATATCCGAAACTCGGGGAACAGTTCGAACATCGTTGGCTTGCCGCGGAAGCCCTCGAAATGGCACACCTTCGCGGCGAGGCGCTGAATGAGTATCTTGCACTTTCGACAATGGAGGGAATCACCAGGGATCAGCAGATCCAAGCGCGGGGAAAGGTGGAGGAGTTGAGAAAAGCGAACGGACGTTAGCTTGTTGGTATTTTTCTTGTGACCGGTGTGAGCTATTTGAACCAATCGAAAAACTTCCAGGCATCTTCTTTTTGACGCATCGATTTCTGATAGCGATCGGCGGGAACAATACCGACAGGTCCCTCGTATATTCCCCCGTGTAACATCCCATCATACACTCTCACCGCCAATACATTTTCTCCCCCCAGTAGAAGTTTCGTCGGGATGGGATATGCGCGCAGTTCCTGATAGTAATTTCCGAGATCCTGTCCTGCCATGTTCGAGCGCATCCTCCCGGTTCTTCCGATGCGTTCGCCGTTAAGATACACCTCGTCGATGTCATCGATCTTTCCGAGGAGGAGCATCAAGTTCTTGTTCCGATGCGCGGGTGGAACAGTGAATCTTACACGGTACCAACCAAAACCGTCATACTCCCGCAATCCGAACGCGTCCCAAATCGCAGGAACCAGAATATTCGACCATCCGGTTTCATCAATATTCCGTTCTTTCCATGAAAGATCGTCCCCGGCATGGAACTTCCAAACGCCGGCAAGCGGAATATCCAGTTTCAGAGTCTCGTTTGGCTCGACGAAACCGATCTTCCCACTCACGATACCTCCGCCCAATTGCTGGTCGTACACTCTGATGGCAACCACATTGTCCCCGTTGAAATTGAAGTACGCAGTCGGTACTGGATATCGCTGAAATGTATTGTATGCTGTCGTGAAATGTGGTGGGAATATGCCGGAAAAGCCAACGAGATGACCATTGAGATACACTTCGCACACATCGTCCACATAGCCGATCTGGAGGTACACATTGCCATCCTTCATTCGTGAGATCGTCTTGAAATGTTTCCGATACCAGGCGTAGCCATCGTATCCCGGATATCCTTCCTCTTCCCAGGGTGCCGGCACAAACACATCTTCCCAGTCTTTCTCGTCGAGAGCCGGATCGCTCCACGTGCTATTGTCTCCCGGTTGAAATTTCCACTGGCCGCGAAGATCGGTCAGGACATTCCAGGTATCATCCGCTGACAGTGTAGCGGCGTTGAAGACAAGAACGACAAAGAGCAGAGTATGTTGGAATCGCTTCATGTGAGAACAACCCTTCCCCGGTGTAGTACCTGGCGCACAACAGACAGTGTTCATTTAGCGGCTTCCCGAATATCCGAGTAAACTATGTTGAAGGACCTCTGCAGCAGCCTGGAAAATCTCATCGTTGTCGCTGGTGATTGTATCGTGGATCCCGCCGAACATCATCGGGTTGTCCATTATCGCACCGATGATATATGCCCTGTATCGGATGGCTGCGGTTCGACCGCTTTCTGCAAGTGCCAGTACCTGTTGTCGGAGCAGGTCGAACTCTTGTGTTGGAAATGTGAGCGTCATTTTTCCGACCTGAGCCAACCCGGACATTACCACGCCGTCATTGGATGAGCGCAGGCAGTCAAGATATCTCTGCTCCGCCTTGACAAAATTAATAGTCTGGGCCTTGATTGGCGATACAACCGTGTTGTGCTGGGCAATTGTTGTTGTCGTGATTGTGGCGACTAGCAGGCCGGCTATTGTTAATGTTTTCATGACATCCTCCCTGGTGGTTTACATAGCCTGATGGAACAATGTTGTGAACTGGCTTAATCTACGACCACCAAATGCAGAAGATGTACACGACGGGTAAACTATTGTAAAAGAATGTCACGGACGGGTTATGCCACCAGTTTGTATCCGGCCCCGTGTATGGTGAGAATGTGGCGCGGATGAGCAGGATCGTCTTCGAGTTTCTGCCGCAGTCTGACAATGAAATTATCGACGGTTCGTGTGCTCACCGAGTCGTCATATCCCCAGACGTTGGTGAGGAGCTGGTCACGAGTGACAGTCTGGTTGCGATGTTCCCAGAGGAACTTCAGGACGTCGAATTCCTTCGGCGTCATGGTGAGCTCCGATCCACCCCGGGTTGCATTGTAAGTGCTGAAATGAATCTCGACATCACCGAACAACACTGCGTCACTCGAGGCAGCACCACGATCATGACGCCGTAAAACCGCCTTGATCCGCGCCAGCAATTCGCGCAGGCTGAACGGTTTGGTGACGTAATCATCAGCGCCGAGTTCCAGCCCGAGCACCTTGTCGATTTCTTCGCCCTTGGATGTCAGCATAATAATGGGCGTCCGGACACCTTTCTCGCGTGCCGTCCGGCATACATCATATCCGGATACCAAGGGCAACATGATGTCGAGGAGCGCAAGGTCATACGAATTGGCAAGGAGTTTTTGCAGGCCTGCTTTGCCATCGCTGGCAATATCCACTTCATATCCTTCATACTCCAGATTATCCTTCAAGCCGCGTTGCATAACGGGTTCGTCTTCAATGACCAGAATTTTTGACATGGGATCTGCTATGAGATATGGGAAGGTGGTTGTTGTGTGTTCATCGCGGGGAAGGAGAGTCGAAACGCGCTTCCTTTTCCGGGTTCACTTTGCACCGCTACTGACCCGCGGTGTGCCTCCACGATATGTTTGACGAGCGTCAGGCCGAGACCGCTTCCCTTGGTATTATGCACAAGGGCGCTTGAGACGCGATAGAATTTCTCGAATATCTTTTTCTGATCAACGTGAGCGATGCCGATGCCATGATCTTCAATCTCAACAAACACCAGTCCGTTGGTACAGCCGGTACGCACCCTGATGCGTTTGTCATCAGCGGAATACTTCATTGCGTTATCAAGGATATTGATGAGGGACTCGGCTATGGCTTCTCCATCCGCAGCGATCTCCGGCAGCGCCGGGTGGAGGTCAGTAGTCAGACTGAACCCATGCCTGACGAGATGGGGATGGTATGTGGTGAGAATTTTCTGCACCAGCGTATTCAGATCTGCCGGCTGAAGATCATACGGCTTCCTGCCTGCTTCCATCCTCGAGAAGTTGAGAATATTGTTGACGAGTCGAGTGAGTCGTTCGGCCTCCTGGAGGATTGTAGCATAGTATTCCTGCTTCTTCACTTCAGTCGGAACCCTGTTCATCTCCAATGTCTCCGCGAACATTCGGATCAGCGCCAAAGGGGTACGTAGCTCGTGCGAGACGTTGGAGACAAAGTCGGATTTTAAACGGATGAGTTCCATTTCTTTTCGGAGCGTCCTGTACACAAACCATGCACCTATCAGCAAGACAATATCGAGAATGATGATAAGGGTCAGGTTGCGATAGAAGCGCGACTGGGCAATCTCCTCTATAGTTGTTCCCTTCATTTGAATGGTCAGACTGTACCCGGGGAGAATCCACAGCGCCTTTCGCTGATCGCCCGAAAGACGAGTCCCGGGTGCAGAAGAAAAGACGGGGTTCGACTCGCTGTCCCGAACAACTGTAAGAACGAAGTCCTCGCCCGCAGCTTCGATGAGTTTCTGGCCGAGCACGTTCCGGAGAAACCCCTGTGGATGCACCATCATTCCCGCAATGGTGAGATCGTCACTATCCGCGTTGGAGACAAACAGGAGCATCAAAGCGGAATTGGCTGTTGACGGAGCACGTTGGAGAATGAGTGGTTCGATTCTTCGGTAGCCGGATCGTTGGAGCCGAATCAGTTGTTCGATCTTCCCGGCATCGGCACGCATGATGTCTTTCAAGCGGGCTTCGTCAATATCCAGTGATTCGAGAGTCGCCAATGATGGCAGGATGTGTAATGTCTTCAATGAGGAATCCGTGAAGACCACCCCCATGAGCGCCTTGTTCATCTGAAGAATAGCTGTGAGCCTATCGGCATTTACCTTGCGCGAATCCCCGCTGATACTGTTCGCCCAGCCAGACACTACATCCCAGGCATACTGATTGACCGAAAAGAGGATTGCGTCGAGTTGCTGTCGGTAGGTTCCCGCAATGAGCTCTTCGGTGTCGCTTAACGAACTGATCTCGTATGCAGAGTAGAATAGGGCAGGGAGGAGCACCAGCAACAAAAGAACTATGCCGATCCTTTTCAGTCCCTCTATTCCCCTGCTTTCAGCCATTTGGGTGTGTACGCATTGCGTCTGAAAGTATGCAGAACATTCCCGACCTGCAAGTTCTTACGGGGAGTTTGGTTGCTTGAAGCGGTGGAGTTTTGTATATTTATCGCAGATGTCATCGGGGCGTAGCTCAGCCCGGCTAGAGCGCTTGCTTTGGGAGCAAGAAGTCGCAGGTTCGAATCCTGTCGCCCCGAC
>CAZIHJ010000068.1:0-9100 GCA_964538485.1 uncultured Chitinophagales bacterium
GCGTCGTATTTCTACAAGGAAAAGTATGCTGGTCAGGAATTTCTGGATGGCTCGCTCCGGACCGCCGATTATAAACTCAAGCCATTCGCGTCGAATAATTTTGGCTTCAGCTTGACGTATCTCATGCGAGGACTGGCACGATCAAGCCCGGATCTGGAATTTCTCCAGAACTCGGCATTTGAGTTCACCTATTTTAGGTATTTCAATGACCTGGATTTCTCGGCAGATATTGTTCAGGCAAGCGTCAAGTTTTCGATTTAACAGGGGAGGACGTATGAAAGGGTTTATCGTTCTTGTGGCGGTGTGGGCATTCCCTCTTGTGAATCTTTCCGCCGGCGAGAAAACGCCGGCTGGACAATTTGGGGCTCATTGGGCGCGTGTTTCCGATAGAGCGCAGATCCAGCTCATCATTGATGAGTTGCGTTCTGCTACGGAACGAGGCAGAGATGGGATTGTGCGGAAGCACGCCGCCCTGAATTTTATCCCCGCACCAATGCCTGCGACGCAGGGGATATTCTCTTCAGGATCGGGAATGGATAACATACGTCTTACGGATGGATCAGCTTCGGTGGAATTCGCCAATGGCGGAGTGCTCCATCTGACTAAGACAACACTGGGCTGGCGCATAGCCGCTGGAACGCTTCCTCCACCACCGTCGGTGCGTACCCATGCTTCGCGGCGTTCGGCCTCAGGTGTCTCGGTCGGCAGTACGTTTATCGAAACCCCTATGAGTCGTGAGCACGACATTGAACGACTGACCAGAAGCGCAACACGCACAAAGCTCGGGAAAGCGCTGTTTGCCACAGCCGACAGGACGGCTTCCTATTATTCCGCTCGATATACGACCCGTGCACCCTTTGTCTCGGCGACATACATACAATTTGTTACTGATCCGGAATGGAACAGGGTTGTGTATGGCAACATGAATCACTGGATCAAAGCGTACGGGAATATTGCAGGGCCATCCTGCATTGCCGTCGATGCGGATGGTCGCGTGTTTATTGGAGAGACCGGTAAACAACAGGTGACGGTGCTGCGCGTTGCCGGCGAAGGGAGTGATACACACCTGCTGCCCTTGTTTGTTATCAACAACATTTCAAACCCCACGGATGTTGCCTGGTCGGATGGAGGAACACCACTGATCCCCTCGGACGATTTCCTGTATGTCGCCGATGCGTCAGCAAATACGGTTGCAAAGTATGCGCTGCATGCATCGGGTGCAACCCGGGTTGCGGAGTTTTCGGGATTTGATTCTCCCACTTCAATCGTAGTGGGGAGATGGAACGGTGCAAGCAACGGTCTCCTGTACGTCGTTGACAGGATTGGGAAACGTCTTCGTGCATTCGAGGATGAAGGTAACACGCTGAGAGTGGTCAATGAACTCAAGGGTGATCATCGTCAGTACTTCCGATCCATCAAAACGGACCACTTTGGAAATGTGTATCTGGTCGACAATGCATATTCACAGGTGTTCAAGTATACGTCTGATCTTCATTTGCTTGATGCGCAAGGGGGCGACGAGACCTTTGCTGCTCTTGGCACGGTGGATATTCCCTTCGGGAAGATCGAAGTGGAGGGCGAGGGTACATTCTGGGCCGGATTTGATCAACTCTTTGCTCTGGAGCGCTGGGGTGAGGAGACCGGTGCACAACGCCGTACCCTTGGACTTCGATTGAAAGACATCGACTTCAGTGCTGATGCTGATGTCAGTGAAATTGCCAACTCTTTTATCATGACGGATTATGGTGATGTCAGCATCCGGGTGTTGGATGCCGCACGGATGCCACTGCGCACTCTCAATGCCTCATGGATGGTTGCGGGAATGAAAACCATTGTGTGGGACAGGCGCGATGAATCAGGGAAGCAGGTTCCAGAGGGTACATATCATTATGAAATAGTTGCACAATCCCCGTATCGCGACAACCCGACCGTGTCACACACATCGCTCTCGTTACCACTGTACTATTGGGAGAATAGCGGCAGCAGTCGTGCTCACGATAATCCCCATTTGGTGCAGGGAACTGCTGTGGCATGGGGAAGCGACCCATCGCAAACAGCCGATGAACACAGCACTTCTGTGCAATACAGATTTTCAGGGTTGCAGCCCGAAAGTGAATATGAAGTGGCGGCGGAGTACGTTGGCAATGACGGTGTGGGCCGGATGCAGGACCTTGATGCCGATGGAATATCATTGCACGGGTCGTGTACAGTCGGCAATCAACCGCATCGCACAGGATATCTTCGGCTCCCGAAGGAATCGTACGCAGATGGCGAAGTAACGATCAGCATCAATCGTCGGGGCGAAGGAACGGCAATTGTGTCCCAGCTCTGGATGAAGCAAGTTGGAGTTGGATTTGGTTTCCAACCGGTTGACCAGGTGATTCCTACAGCATACGCGTTGTTGCAGAACTACCCGAACCCGTTTAATCCCTCGACCACCATTCGTTATGCAATTCCCGTCGAGGGTCCGGTGACACTGAAAGTGTATAACCTCGCGGGACAGGAAGTGGCGACGTTGGTGAACGATCGGAAAACGATTGGAATGCACGAGGTGCAATTTTCCGCGGTGAACAAAGAGGGAGGTGCATTAGCGTCGGGTGTGTATTTCTATCGCTTGCAGGCGGGTGAATTTTCGGATGTGAAAAAGTTTCTAGTATTGAAGTAGACTACTTTAACAAGGAGAGTATCGCAGTGTATCAGGTATTGAAAAACATATGTTCCACGATTCCCCGGGTCACGAGCATCTCCCCCGGTCTCCCCAGTTATGTTCTCATTCGCAACATCACAAGGAGGTCATGATGTCAACCAGTCAAACGTTGCTGTCGATGGCGGCAATGATGTTTCTCTCGACCATACTGCTGAGTTTCTATCGGCTTTTGGCGGGCACAGGAGACGATATCTCCAGCGGTCAGGATGGTATCCTTGCCACAACCATAGCCACTTCGTATATGGAAATTGCTCAGGGTCTGTCGTTCGATACAGTAACCGATTCTTCGGACATTGCACTGCAGAATGTGTCTGTGTTAACGGCCCCGGCTTCGCTCGGTCGCGATTATGTGGCTGAGGATAGCATGCACAACTTTGATGACTTTGATGATTTCAACGGCTTCACAGCCGAGAAGGAAGCTGGTGGGACCGGCAGACGATATCGGACAACATTCAAAGTCAACTACGCCAACGATACGAACGTAGGGCAAAACTCGTCGACTCGAACGTTCTTAAAACGACTAGATCTTAAGACATGGCGTATTGAACCGCCCCCCGTGGCAGGTGCCCGGTTGGACACGGTAAGAATGTCCATGGTGCTCGGTTACTTTCATTTTGATTAAATCGGAGGGTCTATGGGATTCATACTTGACATCATGTTCTCCATGATCATCGGCGGGGCGATCCTCATTTCCGTGCTTTCAGCCAATGATATTGCCAGTGAGAACCAATCTGTGTACAACGGTAATATGCTTGTCCAGGAACTCCTTATTTCAACGGCACATCTCGTCGAAGGTGAGTTCCGCAATATGGGATATGGCGTTCCGCAGAATGAGGGTAGCGTGTTGTTGGCCGATACATCAAAGATCAAGTTCCTCACTGACCTCAGAAACGGTGGCGTTATCGATACCGTTGAGTATCGGCTGGGGCCAACGACTGAACTAATGAAGACAAAGAACGAGCTTGACCGGTACCTGCACCGGTACGTAAACAATGTTAAGACCGGTGCGGTGGGTGTTGTTACTGTTTTTCGGCTCAAGTACTTTGCACGATCCGGCGAGGAACTGAGCACTCCTGTTAACTCAGACCGGCTTACAGAAATCCATGTCGTTGAGGTGACAATGGAAGTGCAAAACCCCTATGCTATTGAACGGCGCCCCGGCGAAATAGGCCAGGGCCAGCGGGATGCCTTGTACTCGAGCTCTCTCTGGCAACAAACGCGGTTGGCTTCGCAGAACTCCCGGAGATAACATTTGACACATTTTATACGGAGGAACTATGGGTGGTAAAGCAGCAGTGATATTTGTAGTCGGGTTCGGACTCATTCTCGGCTACATTTCCCTCAATTTGAACAGCATGGCAACTGAGACAGTCGGCAACATGGCAATGTACAACCATGCGACTGCTTCTCACGACCTTGCTTCGGCTGGTGCAAATGTCGGGCTTGCCAAGTTCTATCAGGACACCACCTGGTATGGAAGCACGACACAGACCTTCACCAGTGGACCGTTTCGCGGGAGTTTTACTGTTTCAACAACAGCAGTGCCGGGAAATATGGTGAGATTGAGGAGTGTCTCAACGTATGAACCCGACCCTTCCACGACCCTGCATGATACTGTGGAAGTGTACTTCAGTAGAACGAAGGAGCAAAGCTTCTCGATGTATGCCTGGATGACCAACAATGAAAACGGAGTCAATTGGATAACAGGGGACACCGTGTGGGGCAGGTTGCATTCCAACAGCACGTTCGTCATCAACGGCAAACCGGTATTCTACGAGAAGGTAACGACTACGAAAAACTTCAGCCCGAAAGTAGGCAAGTCGCCTAACGGCGCAATATTCAAAAAAGGGTACGAAACCGGTGTCGCAAGTATTGATTTTCCAAATAGCCTTAGTGAACTGATTACGGCTTCAACTTCGGGGGGACGTCGTTATCTATCAGACATTTGGTTAACGATTTCAAAAGGAACAGTTTCGGATGAAGACGGTAAAGTCTATGTCAGGTCGACGTCAGCTGGCCCGATCATTGACTCCATCATGTTGTCTGATCCAGCTTTCAATGGCGCCCTTTTAGGAAATGGACGGGTAAACATTTCGGGAACGCTTGATGGCAGGCTGACGATCGGTTCGTTGACGGACGTATACATTCAAGATGACGTGATCTACGAGAATCAAAATACGACAACAACAAATGACATGTTGGGGATTGTTGCGGAGCGGCACGTCGTGGTTGCCGACAATTTGGCGAATAACCTCCATTGCTCGATTCAAGGAAGCGTGTTTTGCCGGACGGGCTCATTCACCGCGGAAAATTACAGCACCAGACCGATTGCAGGACAACTGAACCTTCTTGGATCCATTGTTCAGAATGTCCGCGGACCAGTGGGAACATTCAGCGGCGGTGGCATCAATCATGGGTTCTCAAAGCGATACAGGTATGATCAGCGGCTCGCGGATCCTCAGGTAAGGCCTCCATTTTTCCCGGGTTTCGTTGTCAAAACACTGGCCATTGCCAACTGGTGGGAAAGCTATAGGATTCCAAACTTACACTAGAATTTGATAATCGATTTCTCATGAAGGGCACTCGTTTATGAGTGCCCTTTGTGTTTCTGGCTGGATGCGCGTTGAATTTCTCAACAGTATTGTTGGGCACGGTAGTTGAGGATGTTCTTTGAGGTTGTTGTACAGCCGCACTGTTTATACCTTTAAGGGAATATGGCTCACAACGTTTTCATACTATTTCTATTTTTGATAATTGTCATAGCGACCATCTCCATTGGTCTGCATGGATATGGCTACTATGTCACGCCTGCACCTGAACGTCCGTACCGGGAAGATTATGAGCAGATGAAGGGTTCCGGTCATTACAGTCATGGCCTTGGCATAATTGGTGCAACAATGATCATCATTGGTGTGTCGACATATTCTTCCCGTAAGCGAATAAAGAGCTTATGGAACCTTGGCAAGCTGTCGGTGTGGCTTGAGTTCCACATTTTCATGTGTCTTCTCGGCCCCATACTGGTGGTGTTTCATACCACATTCAAGGCAGGAGGAATTGCAGCAATCAGTCTTTGGACAATGCTGTCGGTGTGGGCCAGTGGATTGATCGGCCGGTTTCTATACTCCCAGATACCAAGGAACCTGCAAGGCACCGAACTCTCGAGTGCACAAATCACAATCGAGCTTGAGCGACTGGGTTCTGATCTGGCTGCAAGTCCACTTGGGAGTCAGCTGGCAAAACAAATTACAGCCAGCTTCAGCTCAATACGAAACCCCAGCGGCATTGGGGAGGCAATCTCGATCGGTTTACAAGTCAGGTCCATCCGGAGACACGTCAGGCATTCGGTCAAGGAAATGGTCAGACGCAGTCCGCTCTCCCGCGACCACGCGGTTTCTTTGCAGCGCACGGCAAACACCATGGCAGCTCTTCTTCAAAAGTCAATTGTTCTGGGGCAGGTTGGTAAACTTTTTCATTACTGGCACGCCGTCCATCTACCTTTTACAGTGATCATGTTCATCACCCTTGCGGCACATGTTGTTGCGGCAGTGTTGCTCGGGTATACCTGGATTTTCTAGAGGTCTGAATGAAACCCGTTCACTTTATCATCATTGGTCTTGTGCTGACCGCCGGTCTTGTGATTGCAATCATTGCGCAGCGGGATCAGGTTAACGTTGCCTCTGTCCCGGCGACAAATCCGCATCCCGAATTCTCTTCCGACGCCGCGCCGTCCAAAGAGAACGTGGCGGCAGGAGTGAGAAAGAAGGCCGATGAACTCCGGCACATCATTGAACAGAACCCGAATGATGCCAAACGTGTATTCGAGCTTGCCCGACTGCAGCAGGACAGTCACAATATGGGGGAAGCCGTGAAGTTATACGAACGCGGCCTCAAGATACAACCGGCGAATCACGACGCACGGATTGATTATTCGGTGTGCCTCTTTGAATCCGGGAAGAAGGCGGAAGCGCTTGTCCAAACCAGAATGGTCTTGCGCTCCGAACCCGGCAACGCAAAGGCACTGTATAATGCCGGAGCATTATACGGCAACAAAGGCGTTCCGGACTCGGCACGGATGTATTGGAACAAACTGATGGCGATTCATCCGGAGGATGATCTCGCGCTGCAGGCAAAAAAGAATCTCGATCGTCTCGGATCGTCCATCGGTTCGAAGTAGGGTTCACAATGGGTGTTTCGTTGCGACTGTGGTTGTCAAAATTATTGGCCTTGGCGGTTGGATGCTCCCAGCCGCTCGTTGCGCAGTTTTCCCCCGGAGACCTCTCGAACGCACATACAAAACTCGAAGGGACTCAGAATTGCGCCCAATGCCATGAGGTCGGGAAGGAAATAAGTGGAGCGAAGTGTCTTACGTGTCATGGAGAGATCAAGGCCTCGCTGGACGCCAAGAGGGGTTTCCACTATATGATGTCATTTAAGAAATGTGTTGCATGCCATAAAGAGCACCTGGGAAAGGATGTCCGGCCGACGCTGTTCCGTCGGGAGTCATTCGATCATGAAGAGACCGGGTTTACCCTCACCGGAAAGCACACGGCCGCCAAATGCGAACAGTGTCACACGCCGTCTCATATCACAAGCCAGATGGTGCTCGATATTGTGAAAAAGTCGGGACGACAGACATATCTCGGACTTGATGCATCGTGCGTCTCCTGCCACGCTGACCGTCATCAATCGGCCGTGGGATCCGACTGCCGCTCATGTCATATTACGGAGTCCTGGAAGCCCGCGCGAGGATTCGACCATGCGAAAACGGATTTCCGGCTTGAGGGCAAGCACACCGCGGTCGATTGCAGTAAATGTCACAAGACAATGAAAGCAACAACGTCCACAGCTCCCGTTCTTTTTTCCACACCGGAGTTCTCCGACTGCACACCCTGTCATACATCTCCCCACAAGCAGAATTTTACTGATCGACGATGCTCGTCGTGCCATTCGCCGGAGAGTTGGCAACGGGTGGCGACGACTTCGTTTGATCACTCCATGACGGGCTTCCGTTTGAAAGGAAAGCACACGCTGGTGCGATGCGAGCAATGCCATCGCTCGGGTGCAAAACCAGCGCGGTCAGGCAAGCTCGCTCACGAGAAGTGTACGGATTGCCATTCCGACTATCACAAGGGCGAGTTCTTCGCACGCTATCAGAATGATTGTGTGCGCTGCCATACCGAAGAGGGTTTCTCGCCGTCCTCTTTCTCCGTCTCGGATCATTCCTCGTCCCGTTTTGTGCTTACGGGCGCTCATGCAGCAACCCCATGCGTACAGTGTCATGGTGCTGAAGAGAAGAAGTTTCACTTCCAGGAGATGTTGTGCACGACGTGTCACAAGGATCGGCATGACGGACAGTTTAACGGTCTCATGAAGGACAAGAGTTGCTCCGCGTGTCACACGACGGTAAGCTGGAAGAAGGCGTCGTTCGATCATTCTCAAACACCATTCTCGCTTGAGGGGAAGCATGCGTCAATAGCATGCGAAAGTTGCCACAAACCGATGCGTGGTGTTGTCCGGTATCGCGGCCTTGATACGGCTTGTCAGTCGTGCCACACGGATACGCACGCGAACCAGTTTGCTGCAGGGGAAAGAACCGATTGCGCCCTCTGTCACCGGCCCGCAGGATGGCGATCACTCATCTTCGACCACGCCAAGCAAAGCAAGTTCGCCTTGACCGGCGCTCATGTCCGCATTGAGTGCCGGAGTTGTCATCACGAAGAAGAGGTTGCCGGGAAGAGAGTCACAAGGTACAAGCCAACACCGACGGCATGTGAATCATGCCATAAGGAAGGAGGTCCGTCCGATGGCTAAGTGGCTTGTTTTCTGCTCGTTCTTTGCCGCGCAGGCAGTTGCACAGTTATCTCCCCACGGTGACGTCAGTCTTGATTGTCAGTCCTGCCACAACACGGATTCATGGACGTTGAGAACGGATGCATCGTTCGACCATGCCTCGGTGGGTTTCGCGCTCGCAGGTCAACACGCAGGGACAAAATGCCAGTCGTGTCACGAAGGACTCAAGTTCACAGCGCAAAGCTCAAGTTGTTCGTCGTGTCACGTAGACGTTCACAAGGCCGAACTGGGACCGACTTGCGCCCGTTGTCACAACAACCAATCATGGCGTATCCCGGACATGGTCTCACGTCATCAACAGTCAAGATTCCCGCTTCTCGGACGCCATGCCACCCTTTATTGCCAATCGTGTCACGTACGGGCCTCAGAGAATCAATATGTCGGAACGCCCACCGAGTGTGCAACATGCCACAGCAAGGATTTTCAAACGGCAAAGAACCCGGACCATCTGGCGGCGGGATTCATTGCGAACTGCGAGCAATGTCATGATGTTTCTGCCTTTGCCTGGGGTCGGGGGTTTGATCACAACGCGACAGCATTCGC
>CAZIHJ010000068.1:9200-16145 GCA_964538485.1 uncultured Chitinophagales bacterium
AACAACCAGTATCAGGGTACTCCGACAGATTGCTTCTCATGTCATCAGCCGGACTATGCAAACGCGGTAAATCCCAACCATGTGACAAACGGATTCAGTCAGACGTGTACCCAATGTCACAGCACAGGGGGGTGGTCCCCGGCGTTGTTTGATCATGTGGCTACAAACTTTCCAATTTCCGGTGCGCATGTGTCCCTTCAATGTCAATCGTGCCATCTCAGTGGCAACTATCAGCTCGTGTACACCGAGTGCTATCAGTGTCATCAAGACGATTTTCAGGTGCCACTCAACCCGAACCACGCTCTCGGCAACTTCGGTCACGATTGCCTTCCCTGTCACACTACTACTGCGTGGTTGCCATCGACGTTCAGTCACAACACGACACCGTTTCAGCTAACGGGTGCTCATCAGACAGCAACGTGCAATCAATGTCATGGCAGCAATCAGTATCAGGGACTTCCCTCGGCATGTGTTGATTGCCATGCGCAACAATTTCAAAATGCCATAAACCCGAATCATGTTGCTAACAACTTCAGCCAGAACTGCGTGGAATGCCACACAACAACAGGATGGTCTCCCGCAACATTTGATCACGCTCTTACGGGCTTGCCTCTGACCGGTGCCCATGTTTCCGTGTCGTGTATTACATGTCATGTGGATGGGAACTATCAGCTTGTATTCAACAATTGCTATCAGTGCCATCAGGATGATTTTCAGGTACCGCTCAACCCGAACCATGCTCTCGGCGGGTTCAATCAGAATTGTCAACCCTGTCATACCACCATAGCATGGCTGCCATCGACATTCAGTCACAGTGCCACGTCGTTTCCTCTCACCGGGGCGCATCAGGCGACGTCCTGCAATCAGTGTCATGTGAACAATCAGTACACCGGATTGCCGTCGGCATGTTTTGATTGTCATGCATCGGATTTTCAGAACGCAACGAACCCGAATCACGTATCAAACAACTATAGTCACGAATGTGCACAATGCCATACCACCGGCGATTGGTCTCCGGCAACATTCGATCATGCCCTTACGGACTTGCCTCTGACCGGTGCCCACGTTCCTGTACCGTGCATTACATGTCACGTCGATGGAAACTATCAGCTCGTGTACACTGACTGCTACCAGTGTCATCAGGATGATTTCCAGGTACCGCTCAACCCGAACCACGCTCTCGGGAACTTCAACCACGATTGTCAGCCCTGTCACACGACGACTGCATGGTTGCCATCAACGTTCAGCCATGCCAATACAACATTCCCCCTGACGGGTGCGCATCAGGCAGTTGCGTGTTCCGACTGCCACGTTAACAATCAGTATCAGGGATTGCCCACGGCGTGCTATGATTGCCACACGGAGGATTTCCAGAACACCACGAATCCCAATCATGTTGCAGGCAACTTTGACCATGATTGTACTCAATGCCATACAACCGGAGGTTGGGCACCGGCAACGTTCAATCACACCAACACCAACTTCCCGTTGACAGGTGCTCACGGCCCGTTGCAATGTCAGTCATGCCATATCAACGGTAACTATAATCTCGTCTACAACGATTGCTATCAATGCCATCAAACGGACTATACGATACCAACGAATCCGAACCATGTGACATTGTTGTTCAGTCACCAATGCGATCAGTGTCATACGACCAACGTATGGGACCCGTCAACGTTCAATCACGACCTGCAGTATTTTCGGATCTATTCCGGGAGGCACCAGAACGAATGGACAAGTTGCCAGCAGTGTCATCCGACGCTCGGAAGCTATCAGCTTTTTACATGTATCAGTTGTCATGAGCACAACCAACCGGATATGGATGATCAGCATAACGGGGTGAGTGGATATGTGTATTCCAGCCCTGCGTGTTATGACTGTCACCGTAACGTGGTTCCAATGAGGAGAGGATGAGGATGGAGAGATATACGCGAAGAAGTATCCTGTGTCTCACTGTGCTTGTTGCCCTAGCGTGTCCAGTATATGGACAAGAATCGCCACATGGAGACATTTCTCTTGAGTGTCAGTCATGTCACTCGACCGAATCGTGGAAGATGCGTAGCGATCCGACATTTACGCACGCGAAGACCGGATTTGAGTTGACGGGGAGCCATGCGGCGGTGCAGTGCGCATCGTGTCATAAGGATCTGAAGTTTGCCAGGCAGTCGAGAGACTGCTCATCGTGCCACACCGATGTCCACAAAGGAGAACTTGCGGCCAATTGCCTCAAGTGCCATACAACGAAGTCCTGGAAAGTGACGGACATGAGAGAGCGGCACGATCAGACACGGTTCGTTCTTGCCGGGCGGCATCGCACGCTCGATTGTGCATCGTGCCATGGTCGGGGACGGGAGTATCAATATGCGGGAACTCCGACGTCGTGTATCGGTTGTCATCGTGATGACTTTCTTGCAACGGAGAATCCCGACCACGCGACTTCTGGTTTCTCCGTCGAGTGCGCCACGTGTCATGAGCCAACGGCCTTCAGGTGGGAGGGAAGCTTCGATCATGCAGCGACGAGATTTCCCCTGACGGGAGCTCATGTTGCGACAAGTTGCATCTCTTGCCATGTGAACCAGCAGTTTGTCGCGTTGCCGATGGAATGCGTTTCCTGCCATCAGTCCGACTTCCAGAACACGACAAATCCAAACCATATCGCTTCACTCTTCCCGACGGACTGCCAGATGTGCCATACAACGACGGCGTGGCAGGGGGCAACATTCAATCACGCGGCAACAGACTTTCCACTGACAGGAGCGCATGTCGCCGCCAGCTGTCAAACATGTCATGGCGGAAACTACCAGTTGGTGTATACGGACTGTTTTCAATGTCATCAAACCGACTATCAGAGTGCAACCAACCCGAACCATGGAACAGCGAATTTCAGTCATGATTGCACGCCGTGCCATACAACGACGGTGTGGACTCCATCGACGTTCAATCACGATCAGCAGTATTTCAGAATTTACTCGGGCGCGCACCGGAATAAATGGACTCTCTGCAGTGAATGCCATCAGAATTCTTCCAACTACAGCGAGTTCTCCTGTCTCGGTTGCCATGAGCACAGACAGAGCGCAATGGATTCCGAACACAATGGAGTATCGGGTTACACCTATTCAAGCCCGGCGTGTTACAGTTGTCATCGGGGGGTATGAGATGAGGCGAATGATGCTAGTGTGTGTTTTCGGGGCGATCGCGTTCGGGGCGATTGCACAGCAAAAAAGTGTTACCGGTAAGGTCACGTACGTTGCAGCAGGAACGATTTACACGTCGCTGGGTCGTGACCTTGGTGTCAGTGACTCGAGTATGCTCAGGATAGTTGAGGGACGGGACACCATTGCAACACTGCGCGTCACGGCGGTAAGCTCGAAATCATCGTCGTGCGAGATCGTTTCGTTGATGTCGGGGAGAACGATCAATATTGGAGCCGTTGTTTTCGCCACTGTGGAAGTTGCCACAGCGCGCGCGGTCGATCCTGTGGAGAACGCCACCGGCACGATGGACACATCGGCCTCTTCAGCACATCCCACACGGCGCGTCAGCAAAGCGGTGGAAGAGCCGGGCGCAATTGCATTCAAAGGGCGCGTCAGCGTGCAGTATAACACCACGCAATTTGATATCAGTGAATACAATATCACCCAACCCGGAGTCGTGTTGAATCTTCAGGCGAAAGCACGGTATATCCCGATCTCCTTTGACCTGTACAGCAACCTTCGTACGCTCTCGTATGGATCCTCCAGCCCATTTGGTGGTAGTGCAATCAACCAGTCACGCATTTACCGTCTGGTACTGACGTTCGACGACAGTCTGAACAGGATTTCTGTCGGCCGGCTTTCACCGGTGGGTGCCGCCACTATTGGTTACGTGGATGGTGCTGCGGTATCACGGCGGGTGGGGGACTTCACTATTGGGGTGGTCGGGGGATATCAGCCAAGCTTCTCCCAGCGGGATATTTCCACCGACTACAAGAAGGCGGGTCTCTTTATTTCTGCCGATCTTCGGAGCTTCACCCGCGGAACATTGGCGATGGCGTATGCGCGCACATACTTCCATACTGCGATTGACCGCGAAGTCGGGAGTGCCGCGATGAATCTTTCACTCTCCAACAGCCTCTTCATTTTTGCAAATGGCGAACTGGATTTTAGGAGAAAGTCGGGAAATGAGTACATACTCTCCCCCTCGCTTACCATGGTGTATTTCAGTGCCAACTATCGTGTGACAGACCAGGTGACTCTAGGGTTGGGAGGCGATGCCTCGCGGCCGGTCTATTCCTTTAATGCCATCCGTGCGCTTCCGGACTCGCTGCTTGAACGGCGCATGCGCAGTGGAGCCACAGTCAGTGTGAGTGTACGATTGCTGTCAACCCTGACGGTGTACAATGCCTACACGCCCCGCTCCTCCGATTCCCGGTTCGGCGCAGAGTTCTCTGACTATGCCTCCCTTTCACTGGCCAATGCCGGAGGGACAGGAGTGAATGTCCGAACCAACCTTAGTATTAATGAAACGGCTTTTACCCGGTCGCTGGGCTATGGTGTGAACCTCCAGCGCAACCTTGCGGGTTTCGTCGACGTGACGTTACGGTTCCAGAGGCAAGGATACACCCTTCGCAAAAGCGACACACGGAACAACAGTACAACTCTTGGCGTGGATGCCATTATTCCGATCGCAACCGCGGTTACCTGCTTCGCTAGCTACGAACACCTGGATGGATACGGTACGCGTTCACAATCCCTGTTCGCAGAACTCAGTTTGAGGTTCTAATGGAATCCCTGTTCACGACAATTATCTTTATCGTGCTTGTGGGAGTGATTGCCATTCCCTACTGGCGACGGTTTGCGCGTCAGCGGGACGCCGCGCGCAGGATTCACGAGAAGAATCAGAAGGCAGGAATGCTCAATCCTGTTACACTTCACCCGAAGATCGAAATAACGACCTGCATCGGTTGCGCAAGTTGTGTGAAAGTGTGTCCGGAAGGTGTACTCGGTATTGTGGACGGGCACGCGGCGATTGTAAGTGGAATGAAATGCATCGGCCATGCGATGTGCGCGGATGTCTGCCCGGTTGGCGCAATTACGATGGGCTTCGGTACGCCGCGGCAAGGAATGGAGATCCCGGAGTATGACGAGAACCTTGAATCAAACGTCCCGGGAGTCTACATCGTCGGTGAGCTTGGCGGCATGGGTTTGATCAAAAACGCGGTTGCACAGGGACTTAGAGCTATCGATCATTTTGCAGCAAAGAACCAGCGCGGGCCCGCACATGGCTACGATGTTGCGATCGTTGGAGCGGGACCTGCAGGGATGACTGCTGCTTTGTCATGTCAGGCACGGGGACTCCGCTATGTTGTATTGGAACAGGATGAAGTAGGGGGAACCATTCTCCATTATCCCCGCCAAAAGATTGTGCTCACCGCTCCGGTGGAACTTCCTCTGTACGGGAAACTGAAGGTCTCCGAGATCAGCAAGGAAGAACTGCTCGATGTGTGGAAGAGTATCGTGTGGCAATACAAGCTGAACATCAAGACACAACACAAAGTGGAGTCGATCGACCAGGTTGCTGATGGGTTTGTCATCAACGCCAGAGGAGAGAGTTTTCACGCTGGCGCTGTTGTGCTCGCTCTTGGAAGGCGGGGAAGCCCCCGAAAACTGGGTGTCCCCGGTGAGGATCAGGCCAAAGTGATGTACCGCCTGATTGAAGCCGAGACATATACGAAGAAGCACATTCTTGTTGTCGGCGGAGGAGACAGTGCCGTCGAAGCAGCGGTAGGTCTTGCGCGACAGCCGGGGAATATCGTGACCATCAGTTACCGGCGCGAGGATTTTGTCCGATTGAAGGAAAAGAATGAGCAACACATCCAGGAATGCATTGGCTCGGGCAAGGTAAAGGTGATATTCAATTCACATGTTCTCGAGATCAAGCCGGAGAAGGTTCTCGTGCAGGAGGGAAAGATTACTCATAGTCTGGTCAATGACGCACTCTTCGTGTTTGCGGGCGGCGAGTTGCCGGCGGAGCTTCTCAAGCGAACCGGTGTTGATCTCCGGCCCAGTGATGTTGAAGTAAAAGCAGCGTAAGCTGTTGCGGATGACGGTATCCCTCACGACAGTTCATCCCTTGAAGCCGGAATCTTCATTTTTTGAGTGGTTTTAGGCGGGTCCTTCGAGTATTCACTTCCCATTTTACGTGTTACGACACTAGCTCACAGGCCAACCGTTACGTATCTGCTGTCACATAAAAACCCCTCAGCCGTGACTATTTTGTATCCGCAGCAACAAGGTTCTTCTAAGTAGTTTCGTTCCGAATTCTTCAAGTCTCGACAATAGTATTCAATGAAGGCAGAACGTGCCTTCTTTTGGAACAATGGTCTGCAAAGATAGACCAGTTTAAGGGGGTCATTCATGAATCTCGGACAAATGATGTTGGCGTCACTCTCGCTCGTGCTCTTGGGAATAATTGCTTTGGGTGCGAACACAACAATGCTTGAAACAAGTGAGATTCGAAGCGATAGTGAATTCAGTACTACGGCAGTTGGATTGGCAACATCTGTCGTCGAGGAAGCGATGGCGAAAGTCTACGATGAGGCGGCGGCGGATTCAACACTGGGGTTTGTAGCAGATCCAAAAGTGTTTGCCCTGAGCACCTCACTTGGTCCCGACGCTGGAGAATCATATCGGGCCAGCAAGGCCGGTTCAAAGGATTTCAACGATTTCGATGATTTTGACGGTCTCCGCATTTCGTTCCGAAGCGCCAGCGATCCCGATACCGCCCATACCCCCGGTACAACGAATGTAGTTGTTCCTGGTCTGCGCACAAGATATCTGCTGACTGCAACGGTGGACTATGTAAATGAGAACAATCTTGATGTTGCGATCGGAGCGCGGGCTTGGATTAAGAAAATCACTGTGACGGTTACGAGTCCGAATATGGAACGACCCGTGACTCTTC